>NZ_JAGQCO010000092.1:0-5161 GCF_024346235.1 Cyanobium sp. BA5m-21 | reverse complement strand
CTCTTGGGGCCGGCTCTGGGATGGGGCGTAGATCTCCAGGAAGCCACCGGCGGGCCAGGGCACTCGCCAATGGCTGGCACCAAGCCCCTGCAGGGGAACTACCGCCAGCAAATCGGCGTAAAACCTGGCTAGTGCTGGGGGATTGTCTGCAGCCAGCACCAGGGAGCTGCTCAGGTTTTGGGTGTCTTGCATCGTTTTTATTGATTGTCTAAAAAGTCTGCAACGGCTAGATCGGGGCGACGCAGCAGGGCAAAGATGGTGCCGGCATTGCCACGGCACAGCCTCAGCTCCTGGGTGAGCACGGTGATGTCGAGCCAGGCTGGAAAGCTTTGCTGCACTTCACGTTGAAGCTGTAAGCGTGTGGTGCCAAGCCGGGGACCGCGCCAGCCACCGCGCTGGAAGCGAACCTGCACCCGCTGCTGTGGAGTTGAGCTGTTATCGCCAGGGCTTGATTCGAGCTGGATGCTGGCCTCTATAGCTATGCCACCCAGGCCGGCCAGCTGCCCTGGCGGCCTCAACAGATTCAGGGCGCGCCCCCGGGATGGAGCCAGGATCTGCAGGTTCTCCAGCCATGGCACAGCCTGGAGATAGGGCTGGCTGCTGCTGCTCCAGCGCAACTCCCAGACCCCCTCCAGCAGTTCGAGGGCACCTGGGCCGGCGAGATCTACTGGAGAGGTGAGCTCGAGCTCGAGAATCAGCTCCCGTACCCGCGCTCCCTGGCGTTGGGCTTCCCCCCTGGCGCCACTACGCAACAGGGCCAGCAGCTCCTCTCTTGCTTTCAACATCTGGGCCGGCCGGCGTCTTTACAGTCAGTTATAGTTCTTGAAATTCCTCAACACTCATGACCGAATCCACCGCCCGCTTCGGATTTGTTGCTTTTGCTGAGACCTGGAACGGCCGCTTGGCCATGATGGGCTTTGTGATTGGTCTTGGCACCGAGCTGCTCACCGGCCAAAGCATCGCTGCCCAACTGGGCCTGGGCTGATTGCCAGAGCTCATAGTCACTGGTTTTTACCAGTAATTTTAATCCCTAAAATAAAAGCCCGAAGCTACTGCTCCGGGCTTTTTTTATGGAACAGTTGGCTAGATCTAGCTAGCTGGCTTCGAACTGTAATAGAAGCCACCATTCACTCCAGTTTGACTAACTACGGTGCATTGAGTTGCAACCCGCCATAGGGCGCGATGGATAGGAGTGGGGTCGTAGCGAACTAGCTCGGGAAAACGCTGCTTGAGCAAGGCGTTGGCCCGCCAGGCGTTGTAGTGAGGGATTCTCGGGTTGATGTGATGGCACACATGGGTTGAGCCGATGCCGTGATGCAGCAGATTGAGCAGGGGGCCATAAGGACGATCCACCGTCTGTAGAGCACCTTTTGCCCAATTCCAGTCGCTGGTGGAGAAGTGGGGAATATCGGTATCGGTGTGCTGTAGCCAGGTGTAGCTAACTAACCAAGCGTTGACCACCAGATAGGGCAGGCCGTACACCAGTAGCACTCTCGCCGGGGAGAAGTGGATGGAAGCCCACACCAGTACCGCAACCATCGCCAGCAGGCCGAGGTTTGAGATCACCATCAGGCGACGGCAGGAGTCGGGAAATAGCTGGCGCCCACCGTTGCGGAAGGGTGCAGCCGTAGTGAAATGGGAGGTGGGGCTGCCGTACTCTTCGCCGCCGGCAACACCAAACATCAGGTAAAGGGGCCAACCCAGCACCAGGTGGGTGAACAGGGAGGCCACGCCGTAGAGGCCCTGGCCCAGCTGCCGTCTTGTTCCAGCCACGAAGCGTCCCGAGCTGGAATCGGAGCGAGGCGGCACATGGGTTTCACCTGCCTCGAGGTGGTTGCAGTTGGCGTGGTGCACGGCATGGCTGCGCTGCCAGCTGAAGTAGGGCACAAGCAGCAAGCTGTGAAGCACAAATCCCACCACCGCTTCGACGCGGGGGTTGGGATGGAAGGCACGGTGACCGCACTCATGGGCAATTACCCAGCAACCTCCCGCCACTGTTCCAGTGACCACGGCGTAGAGCAGCCAGAGGGGTGCAGCGCTGAGCTGCAGGGGGATCAGGGTTCCCACGCCATAGGCCAAAACAGATAGGCCCAGGGACATGGCCAGACTTCCCCAGGCTTTAACCGGGTTGATCTGGGTTAACTCAGAGGGCAGGCAGGCAAGCAGCTCAGCTTTGCTGGGATAGGTGGCTGCTGGCGTGGCGACCTGCGCGGTGGCTAGGGACGGCAGGGAAACAGGTGGAGTCAATGAAGCTGCCGCAGGGCAAGGGGGAATGGAAGCGGCCCCGAAAGGCTTCTGAGACAATAGGTATTTGCACCCTGCTGCGGCGGCGCTGCAGGCACATTCACTCAACCCTGAAGGTCACGGCCATCACTGCGGTGATGTCCTTCTCGATTGTGCGGGTGTCGTAGGAGCCGCTGTCACTGGTCTCCGTTGAGTTGGGGGAGGTGATCTGGAACGAGCCGGTGTCGGCGTTTGTGATCGCACCGATGCCGGCGCCGGCTTCCGAGGCTATGGCCCGCGCCCTCGCCCGGGCGTCCTTGGTGGCCTTTGCCAGCATGTCGACCCGCTTCTCCGCAAGCTTGGTGTAGGTGTAAGCCGGCTCGTTGATCGTGAGAGGCACGCCCTTGCCGATCAACTGCCCAATCTGACCGGAGATTTTATAGATCTTGGCGACATTCCAGCTGCCGATCAGCACTGCTTGGGTGCTGGTCCAGGTGGTGGAGCGCAGCTCCCCGGTGCGGGGATCGCGCACTTCCTGCTTTTCCGATTTAACCGAGTCGAGCTCCATCTCGTCGGCCTCGATGCCCTGGGCCTTGAGGAAGGCCACTGTTTGCTCTACTGCAGGCTGCAGCCCTTGGTATGAAGCTTGCTGGCTGGCCCCGCTCTGGGAGACCTTCACCGACCAGTCGACGTAGTCGGATGTAATTCGCTCGGTGCTGGCTCCAGTAACTGTGATGGTGTCGTTGGCGTTGCGGATGCCCCTCACCATGACGCCACTGGCGGTGGTGAGCCCGATTCCAAGCACCGCCATGGCAAACACCAGTGTTGGTGTCCGCTTGAGAAACATCCAGCTGCTGAGCGCCCAACTCTGCATTTTCATTCGTCTTGGAAGCAGCTGAATTCAGCCTATTGAGCTGTCGCTTGCCTGTCTCAAAGCTGTTAGTCGAAGGGATATTCGTAGACAAGGGTGAGGCCAAGGCGCTCGGCGTTGGCGCGGTCGCGGGCGATGTTGGCACCAGCGCCCTAATTACACTTAGTGCCTCAAGGCATCCCGATGGGCACTCAAAAACATCTCCTGCTCCCGGCTGAACGGCCGGATCAGATTCGCGCCTTCGATGCCCCAGCAGCGCAAGGCCTCCCCTGCTGCCTCGTGCTGCCAGATCAGCTCGCCGACTGAATCGAAGCTGATCCAGTGGCGATCAAATAGCTTGTCCACATGAGGGGAGAGCAGCAGGCCATTGGCTCCGCTCAGCCGTTCGCTGTTGTCGCAGGATCGCCAGGGTTTGATGTGGCTCGCCACCAGGAACTGCTGCCGCGATAAGCCCGTGACCCGGCAGGCCGGCTCCAGCTCCGCCACCCGATGGCGAAACAACCCCTGTCCCAGCCGCGCCTTGGTAAGCGCATCGCGCTCGGTGCTGCTTGGCACCTCCCGCAGCCGCTGCATGTCATCAAGCAGAGCCTCGGTGTAGGCGCCCTCTTCCGCCAGCACCACCAGATGCACCCGCACCGCTGCATCGGCGTGGTCTTCGATCAGCTTCAGCAGCAACAACCCCAGCGTTTCGCTCAGCCCGGCCAGGTACACCCCCTGATTGCCTCGGCCTGTGCTGGTACTGATCGGGCTGTGGCGATCGGGCAGCAGCGGCTGCAGCAGCTCAAAGAAGGTCTTAGGCACCAGGGCCTGGCGCAGCGGCTGCCAGTTCACCCGCACCAGCCAGCCCTCCTGGCTCCAGTTCTCCCCCGCTGAGCCGAACTCCGGCGGCTTGGGTGCCGTGATCGCCGCCGTTTCCACCAGGCCCAGCTGGCTGATCCGCCCATTGGCATAGCTGAGCACCACATCCCCCCGCTGGCAGCGGGTGAGGTTGTCGTAGCTCACATTGCGGGCGCCGTTGGCATTGGCCTTCGGCGACCAGATGTAACCGCCGTCGGTTTCCTGCCGGTAGGTCTGTTTGTGGTTAACCCACCAGTAGGAGGGCATTGATCCTGGCTGGGCTTTGACCTGTTGTAACCCATAAAAACGGCCGGGGCTTACTGGGGATCCCCCCAGTAGCAGCAGGGTGCAGGTTGATGGGAAAGGGAACGAGCCGCTTGATGGTCGCGTAGGGGAACTCTGTAGAGAACCCACGACCAACAACCATGGCCCCTGTAGTCAAACCTCCTGGACTGATACAGCGCTATCGGGAATTACTTCAGACACGCCACTACGCGCGCCGCACGGTGAAGACCTACGAGCAGTGGCTGCGGCGGTTTCTGCGCTTTCATCACCTGCGCCACCCTCGGGAGATGGGGAGCCACGAGGTGAATGCCTTTCTGAGCCACCTAGCTGTGGAGGCGCAGGTGAGTGCCTCCACTCAGAACCAGGCACTGGCGGCGTTGCTTTTTCTCTACCGAGATCTGTTGGAGCGCGAGCTGGAGCTCGATGGGGTGGTGCGTGCCCGGACGCGTCAGCGGGTGCCGGTGGTGCTCAGTGAAGGCGAGGTGAGGGCGGTACGGGAACGGCTGGAGGGTGAGCCTGCGCTAGTGGTTGGGTTGTTGTACGGCAGTGGTCTCCGGCTAATGGAGGCACTGAGGCTGCGGGTGAAGGATCTGGATTTCCAGCGGCGGGAGCTCGCCGTGCGCGATGGAAAAGGCGGCAAAGATCGGATGACGATGGTGCCCCAGAGCTTGGTGCCTGGGCTGCAGGAGCATCTGGAGCAAGTGCGCCAGCTGCATCGAAGCGATTTGGCGGCTGGTTGGGGCCGCGTGTTGATGCCCTATGCCTTGGCCCGTAAGTATCCGAATGCCGAGCGGGAATGGGCGTGGCAGTGGGTGTTTCCCCAACAAAAGCGATGGTGCGACAAGGAATCTGGTGTGCAGGGGCGACACCACATCGATCCGAGCGTGGTGCAGAAAGCTGTGAAGCGGGCACTGCTTGAAGCCGGTGTAACCAAGGCGGCCAGCT
>NZ_JAGQCO010000091.1:0-5236 GCF_024346235.1 Cyanobium sp. BA5m-21 | reverse complement strand
CCCTGCGATGCCAGGCATTTGCAAGATCGGCAAAACGAGGCAGGAGGATGTAGGCACTCGGCTTAGCCAGCTCTACACTACTGGCGTTCCAGTTCCATTCAGCTTGGAGTATGCTTGTCAGGTTGACGACTGTGATGCCGTAGAAGACGCGCTCCACACTGCATTTGGCCCTTCCAGGGTCAATCCCAAGCGAGAATTCTTTCGAATCGAGCCTGAACAAGCAATTGTAATTCTGAAGCTGCTGAATACAGCAGTTGATGCCACTGCAGAAGCCTCCTCTGAGCCAACTGGCATCGACGAACAGTCCTTGCAGGCCGCAAAGACGCTCAGATCACGCCGTCCAAATCTGAACTTTGAGGAGATGGGAATACCCAACGGGGCAACCCTCATCTGCACGCGAAATGATTCAGTAGTTACGGTTGTGAATCCCAAAAAAGTCGACTACGAAGGCGAGCAGATGGGACTTTCAGTTGCGACTGCAAGAGCAATGGGCACCGATTATAATCTTAACCCTGGAACGTACTGGACTTATGAGGGCAGAACAATAAGCGATATCTACAATGAAACCTATAGCGACGGCGATTGATTCCTTCATTTCCATCCGTCTAACACCGCCATTCACCCGAGCCGCCTCCACGAGGCTATTTTCTTCGGCGAGCACACCTTGCGGCCAGGTGATGGCCAGCGTTAGGTTTTGCCGCTGGTCTCGGTCAATCGAGATATCGCGCTTAATCAAGTTCAATTCGGAGGAAATCTATGAAAGCTATTGTATACACAGTATACGGGCCGCCGGATGTGCTTCATCTTCAAGATGTAGAAAAACCCACGCCAAAAGACAGTGAAGTCCTGATCAGGGTCTACGCGGCAACCGTCACAGCAGGGGATGTGAATGTTCGCGGGTTTACCTTTGTCCCTCCCGGCTTCGGGCCTCTACCACGATTAATGTTTGGTCTACGCAAACCTAAAAAAACAATCTTGGGGACTGAACTGGCCGGAGAAATTGAAGCCGTCGGCAAGGACGTGACGTTGTTTAAGAAAGGCGACAAGGTTTTTGGGATAGGCTCAGAAATATTCGGTGCTTATGCCGAGTACACCTGTCGACCGCAAGCAGGGGCGCTGGCCATAAAACCGGCCAATCTGACCTACGAGGAAGCCGCCGCCGTTCCTTTTGGAGCAGTTACCGCATTGTATTTCTTGAGGGATATGGCCAAACTTCAGCGAGGACAAAAAGCCCTGATCAATGGCGCTTCTGGAGGGGTCGGTACGTATGCGATCCAGCTTGCCAAATACTCTGGGGCGGAAATTACCGGGGTATGCAGCACCGCGAATTTGGCATTAGTAAAATCTCTGGGAGCCGATAAAGTCATTGATTACACCAAAGAAGATTTCACCCAAAGCGGTGAGACATACGACATCATTTTGGACACGGTCGTAGGCAAGACTTCGTTTTCACGTTGTAAAGGCTCACTCAAGCCAAAGGGACTTTATCTTGCAGTGGCCGGCGGGCTGCAAGAGATGGGCCAAATGCTATGGACTTCCATCACAGGCGGCCAGAAAGTAATATTTGGTTCGCCCCCCGAGCGCAAAGAAGAGTTAATTTTCCTCAAAGAGCTGATTGAAGCGGGGAAGATAGAATCGGTCATTGATCGGCGCTATCCGCTGGAACAGACGGCCGAGGCGCACCGGTATGTCGACAAAGGACACAAAAAGGGAAATGTAGTCATCACTGTGGAACACAGTGGCATAACCTAACAACGGGTTCAGGCGCGTTGCTCCGCTGCGCGCCGCAACGCGCCTGAACCCGACCGTTAGTACAGCAAGTGATTTCCCTCAAATCTGGCCTGTAGCAGCTCAAGCCGATTCATCAGCTTTTGGAGCTTCTGCTCCTTCCTCTTTTTGACACTAGGTGATCCATCAAAGTGGCTCATCTCATTGCCCAAGAGATAGTCAACAAAGTCTTTGGGCTCGCAAGGCTTGGCTCCCATCCACTTGTGGAAGTTTCGATGAATACTGCTGCTGATGGCGATTAGGTTTTCTTCATAGGCTGCCAGGTCGGGACGTGAGCTGGCATCGAACAGATGATGCGCCTCGAGTTCAACTGAATACTGTTCGGATTCAGATGGTTTGTAACCGGAGATGGCACAGCCAGATCCATCTTTGCGTAGTGCCCTCTGACGAACCTTGTCCTTCGCTGCCTTAACCCTGGCTTCATGGCTTTCAAGCAACTTTCGCTGGACCTCAAAACATTCCTCTGCAACATCGGCAACAGCTTTTACCCAAGCCTTACGCGCCTTGGTGATCCTGCCTTTATCCCTCATTGTCTTCGCCAAACGCACGATGCCGCGCTGGCTCCAATGTCGTTGGTCTTTGCCCTCAAAGCTATCAAAATGAACACCGATTTCTAATCCCTCAGCACCTTCTAGACCAGAACTTTCTTCTTGAATTCTTGTAATGGTGCCAGCCATCCCTTTGCCGTTGGTGCCCAGCACCCTCACAACAGAGCGCTGTTCAAGAAAAACCAGATCACCTCGGATCTGGATGGAGCTTCGATCTTGGGTGACTTGAATGATGCGCCGTTTGACGAGTGTGCGCGTCACCCGCGCACGATGCTGGGTGAAGAACTCATAAATCTTGGCCAACATGCTTCCACCTTCTTTCTCCTCCAGATACTTGGCGATAGCCATCACGCCTTCTTCGTAAAAGCGACGGCTGCGAGCTTGGCCAGGTTCGTATTCAAAGAACTCCCCTTCAATGAGCTCCCATTCATCATCAGCATGGGCATCAAAGAACTGGCAAATACCACTGAGCTTCTTCGCGCTGATGCCAAGGATTCTTGCTGTTTCCTGAAAGGAGAAGGCATCACGTGATCGGTTGGATGTCGTCGTCATCAGCTTGTTTACAGAAAGGCAAGAAGGGAGTCACGCATTTTCTGGAGCCGCTCCATCACTCGCGGATCGCCGCCAACATCGGGATGGTGTTCCTTGGCAAGCCTGCGGAAGGCATCTTTGATGTCATCGGCACTGGCTGTTGAAGGATCGAGTGAGAACACATGCCACGGCCTGAAATTTTCTAAGACATCGATGCCGTTAATGGATGTTTTGCCAGTTTTGGCGCGCTCGCTATGGGGAACTCCAACCCACTCCCGATAGAGCTTTAGCCAATCTGCCTTTGTTTTCAGATCAAATGTTCGGCCCGCCATCGCGAGGTTGAACTCACTTGATTTGCGCAGCTCAGTAGCGTTCTTGCTACCAAACACCTTGCACACTGAGGCTTTTAGCTCTGTCAGCGTGAGAACAGGTTCAGGGAACGGCTTTCCGTTGATGAATTCTGCGAATGCCAACAGGCTGTCGGCATCCGGAGCCCCAGCCGAGAGGATCTCTTCGATCCTTGCTAAGACCGCTGGCCGATCGAGTTTCTTGCGCGCTGGCGTCTTGGTGGCCACGGCTCAGTTGTGCTGTTTGCCCTTAATACCCCCCCGAACGCCTCCGCGGAGGGATTTGTCATCACCTGTTCGCTTGGGAATCAGATGCCAGTGCGCATGAAACACCTTCTGCCCCATGCTGACGCGGGATAGGCATCGGCGATGAAGAGCGCCAGCTCGTTCTCCAGCAGCACTCGTAGCGGTGCCCAGAACGCCGGCGACCCCAGCGCTGTCGACCTGGCTGATCCGCTGCCCGGCTCGGCTTGCGCACCACGCCGTGCCGCCGAAAGGAGCCACAAATCGCTCACCGGCCTCATCCTCGACAGCGCCTGCCTCGCTGCCGAGCAAACACTCCTTGATCAGCGCCTGTTCAAGGTCTTTCGATCCCAAGCCCAGGCTCTGATGGATCTGCTGGAGCGTCCTGAACAGGTCAATCAAGTTCTGCAAGATCTGTTCACTCGCCAGGTGCAGGGCATGGGACGTTTCCCGCTGCCTGTGGTCATCCTTGCCAGGCTTGTCGTTTAGCGCGATCCGGCGGACGTTGCTGATCGCCGAGCAGGCTGGCTTCTACACACGGTTCGGATTCATCCCATCGCCACTGCGCCAGCAGCAACTGCTTCTGCTGCTCAAAGATGCAAGGAAGACCCTTATTGCGGCGTCTCAGCCGGTGCATCAAGGGCATGACCTTCACCGTACAAGCCATGGCTAAAGTGGTTGTGGCGCAACAGTTGGGGCACAGCGCAAGTGGCGTTGGCCCGTCAGGAGAGGTCATGGCCGCTTCTGAACAGCTACCAATGGCTCAGCGGTTAGCCGGCATGACTGCTGCTATCCGCGCGCTGATCCCAGACGCAGAGGTGCGCCTGTTCGGCTCAAGAGCTCGAGGAGAGGCTCGTGCTGATTCAGATGTAGACCTGCTGATCACTGCTCCAGATGACTGGCTTGCAGGGCAAGACCGCTTCGCCTTGCTTGCCGAACTCTGGGGAGCAGTAGCCCAACCTGACCTGTCGGTCGATCTGGTGCTCCACTCCAATGGAGAAGCCGCACGTCGCGTGCGGGAGCCTGGATCCCTAGTACATGAGGCCATCCGCCAGGGTGTGCTCAGTGATTACTCCTGAAGCCGTGTGGGGTGTGGACATAACCGAGCTCCTGCCGCTACGTGCATTCAGCACCTTCTCGGTGCAGTGCCGCTACGACGATGAGACCGACGAACTGGGCTTGGATCGCACAGCATGATGCGCCCAAGCAGAGGCACTGATTGAGCAGGTGGAAGCTCAGTTCGGGTGATTCGTTGCTCTGCTGTTCCGTGGCAATCAGCATTGAGGCCGGTGTCGCCGGCTATCGGGCAGTCCCTAACCCTCAGCCGCTTTGCCCTGGGGGCCCGCGATGCCCTGGTGCTGGAGCGCCTGCCGCTTCTTCCTTTTGTTTGAGCGCGAGGATCTGATCCAGGTAGCGAGAGAAGCCCTGCAGCATCAACTGCGCGACCGGGTGCGGCTGGTGCGCATCCCGCGCCGGCTGCATGAGCAGGGTCAGTGCCCCCTGGGTCACATCAGCCCGCAAGTATCCGAATGCAGACCGTGAATGGGCGTGGCAGTGGGTGTTCCCCCAGCAGAAGCGATGGTGCGACAAAGAATCTGGTGATCAGGGGCGACACCACATCGATCCGAGCCTGGTACAGAAGGCTGTGAAAAGGGCAGTACTTGAAGCCGGTGTGACCAAAGCGGCCAGCTGTCACACCTTCCGCCACTCTTTTGCCACTCACCTACTGGAGAGGGGCCAGGACATACGCACGATCCAGGAGCTGCTCGGTCACAAGGA
>NZ_JAGQCO010000090.1:0-5609 GCF_024346235.1 Cyanobium sp. BA5m-21 | reverse complement strand
AAAACCTCAAAGATCGCGAGATCCTGGAGTTTCTGGGCGACAACCCTGGCACCACCAGCTGAGTCCTGGTTTCCCACGCGTGCCTTCACATGGCAGCTTTCACATCAGTGCGGGCAAAGTGGTCGCCTTTGAACAGCAGCGGCAGGTCTAGGACCATGGCTAGGCCGTAGCTGAAGCAATCACCCAGGTTGAGGCCAGCCCGGTGGCGGCCCTTGCCGAAGTGGCGCCAGCCGTGGAGGGCCCAGTGCACATGCAACGTGTCGAGCGGAAGCGACTTGATCTCCGCTCGGCCCAAGAGCAAGTCCAACTCAGGAGGCCCTGCCTCACCGAGCTGACTGATCACCAGGATCTGAGCTTCCAAGAGAGTGGTGGTGGAGATCCACTTCGGAGATGGCTGACTCAGGCAGCCAAGGAGTTCGGCAGCTTCGGGCTCCGCTTTGAGAATGGCTATCAGAGCAGAGGTATCGATCACCATCAGACCGGCAGACCGTCATCGTCGTAGAGGGCATCCTGCAGCTTCAGCGCAGATGGCCCTGGGCTTCTCTCAGTTCGGCCGCAAGCGCACGACGCACGGCATCGGTCACGGTGGTGCCATGCCGCGCCGCCAGCTCAGGGGCCATGGCATGTACCTCAGGGTCTTTGATGTTCATGCCCATGGATGCTCACACCCCCACAAGGAGCCGGGCAGAAATCAACAATATTTCTACCTAGACCCCGATCTCGCCCAAAACGAAGATCACCTTCTTGTCACCATGAACAACAAGCCAAGGCGCTAACTTGACGCCATGGACGACAAGCTGCCCGCAGACCTGCAAGCCCTGCTGCGCCAGAAACTGGTGGACAGCTGGCAGCAGCCGCTACCCCAGCTGACCCAGCGCGACACCTGGATCCCCAGGATCCCCGGCAAAACGCTGGCCGTGATCGGCATGCGCCGCAGCGGCAAAACCTCACTGCTATGGCAGGAGCTGGGCCGGCGTGTGGAGGCGGGCGAGGAGCGCAGCTGGCTGCCGATGCTGTCGCTGGAAGACGAGCGCCTGCTGGCCCACAACCCTGGTGCGGAGCTGCTCGACCAGCTTCTCGAGACTTATTTCCAGCTCCAGCCCCAGGCGCGGCAAGCGGGAGCGCGGCGGGGCTGCCTGTTTCTCGATGAGATCCAACGCATTCCCGGCTGGGAGGGATTCGTGCGGCGGGTGATGGACAGCGAACCGATCGACGTGGTTGTGAGTGGCTCGTCGGCGGAGATGCTCTCCACCGAGATCGCCAGCAACCTGCGGGGGCGCGCCCTAGAGGCGGTGGTGTATCCGTTCAGCTTCCGCGAGAGCCTCCGCCACCGAAGCCTGGAGCCGCTGCAGCCGAGCACGCACTGGAGCAGCGCCCAGCGCTCGCAGCTCACTCACCAGCTGGAGCACTACCTGCGCTGCGGGGGTTTCCCGGAGGCTCAGGGACTGGAGGAGCGCAGCCGCCGGCTGCTGCTGGGCAGCTACGTGGACAGCACCGTGCTGCGGGATGTGATCGAGCGCCATGCCATCCGCCAGCCCCTGGCTCTGCAATGGCTGGTGCGGCAGCTGCTCAGCAACGGTGGCGGCAGCTTCAGCCTCAACCGCCTGCATGGAGCCCTGAAAAGCCAGGGTCTAGCGATCGGCCGCGAACACCTGGCCGAGCTGGTGCAGCACCTAGAGAGTGCCTTCCTGATCCACTGCTTGGGCGTGGTGGGAGGTTCGCTGAGGCGTCAGATGACGCTGCCCCGCAAGGTGTATCCGGTCGATCCGGGTTTGCTGCCCCTCTATGAACTGGAGGGGCGCAGCAATCTCGGACATGCGCTGGAAACCGTGGTGCTTTTGGAATTACTGCGGAAAGGAGCGGAGGTGGGCTACCTGCGTACAAGCAACGGCCACGAGGTGGACTTCCTCGCCCGTTTCCCCGATGGCCGGCGGGAGCTGATCCAGGTGTGTACCGATCTCAGTGAACCAGCGACTTTGCAAAGGGAGCTGCGAGCACTCCTGGAGGCCCTGCAGGAACCGTCGAGCAGCGGCGCCCAAGCGCGGGTGATTTCACTCAACAACAGGCCGCCCCGGGGGGAATGGCCACAACCGGTGGCCTGGAGCAGCGCAGTGGAATGGCTGCTGGAGTGAGCCGAATCAGCTGATGCACTGGCCTTGTCGAGGTGCGTTTAGGCAAGCTGCCGGCAGCCAGCGGACTGGTCGACACCCTGCCCCAACACTTGGCGGCTTCAGGGCTGCAGGCCTTCCCTTAGCGCTTGCTCTGGTAGCCGCCCGGTAAGATTTGGCTTGTGCTGGCCGTTCCGCCTCAATGCTCAAGCTGCTGCTGGGTGATCCAAATGCCCGCAAGCTGAAGCGCTACCAGCCGATCGTTTCTGATATCAACCTGCTCGAGGAGGAAATCTCCCCCCTCTCCGACGACGAGCTGCGCGGCCTCACTGCTGAATTCCGCCAGAAGCTGGAGCAGGTGGCGGGCAATACCGCCAAGGAGCGGGCCTTGCTCGATGAGCTGCTGCCCCAGGCCTTTGCCGTGGTGCGCGAGGCCGGCAAGCGGGTGCTGGGCATGCGGCACTTCGATGTGCAGCTGATCGGCGGCATGGTGCTGCACAACGGTCAAATCGCTGAGATGAAAACCGGCGAGGGCAAAACCCTCGTGGCCACCCTGCCCGCCTACCTCAATGCCCTCACCGGCCGGGGCGTGCACGTGGTGACGGTGAACGACTACCTGGCCCGGCGCGACGCCGAGTGGATGGGCCAGGTGCACCGCTTCCTGGGGCTCTCGGTGGGCCTGATTCAACAGGAGATGACGCCAACCACCCGCCGGGCCAACTACGCCTGCGACATCACCTACGCCACTAACAGCGAGCTGGGCTTCGACTACCTGCGCGACAACATGGCCAGCGACATCGCTGAGGTGGTGCAGCGCCAGCCCAACTACTGCGTGATCGACGAGGTCGATTCGATCCTGATCGACGAGGCCCGCACGCCGCTGATTATCTCCGGCCAGATCGAGCGCCCCCAGGAGAAATACCGCCGCGCCGCCGAGGTGGCTGAGCTGCTGGAGCGCTCTGCCGAACTGGGCAAAGACGGCATCGACCCCGAAGGCGACTACGAGGTTGATGAGAAGCAGCGCAATGTGACCCTCACCGACGAGGGCTATGCCAAGGCCGAGCAGGAGCTGGGGGTGACCGATCTCTTCAACCCAGAAGACCCCTGGGCCCACTTCATCGGCAATGCCCTCAAGGCCAAGGAGATGTTTGCCAAGGACGTGAACTACATCGTGCGCAATGGCGATGCGGTGATCGTGGACGAATTCACCGGCCGGGTGATGCCAGGTCGGCGCTGGAGCGACGGCCTGCACCAGGCGATTGAGGCCAAGGAGCAGCTGGAGATCCAGCCCGAAACCCAAACCCTCGCCTCGATCACCTACCAAAACTTCTTCCTGCTCTACCCGCGCCTGGCCGGAATGACCGGTACCGCCAAAACCGAGGAAGTGGAATTCGAGAAGACCTACAAGCTCGAAGTCACGATCGTGCCCACCAACCGGGTGCGCTCCCGCTCCGACTGGACCGACCAGGTTTACAAAACCGAAACCGCCAAGTGGCGAGCGGTAGCCCTGGAAACCGCCGAGGTGCACAAGGGGGGCCGGCCGGTGCTGGTGGGCACCACCAGTGTGGAGAAATCGGAGCTGCTATCAGCCCTGCTGGCTGAGCAAGACATCCCCCACAACCTCCTAAACGCCAAGCCAGAAAACGTGGAGCGGGAAGCCGAAATCGTGGCCCAGGCCGGGCGGGCCGGCGCCGTGACCATCGCCACCAACATGGCCGGGCGTGGCACGGACATCATCCTGGGCGGCAATAGCGATTACATGGCCCGCCTCAAGCTGCGTGAGGTGCTGCTGCCCAAGCTGGTGCGCCCGGAAAATGAGCACCGGCCCATCCCCTCGGCGAAAGCCGCGCGCGAGGCCCGCAGTTTGGGGAGCCTGTATCCCTGCAGTCTCAGCAAAACGACTGACCAGGATTTGGCCAGCCTCGCCAAAGACCTCGTAAATGCCTGGGGCGACCGGCAGCTCACCTTGCTGGAGCTGGAAGACCGCATCGCCCAGGCGGCCGAAAAGGCCCCCAGCGATGACCCCCAAATCCAGGCCCTGCGTGATTGCATCGCGCAGGTGAAGGCTGAATACGACGCCATGGTGAAGCAAGACGATCAGCAGGTGCGCGAGGCCGGTGGCCTGCACGTGATCGGCACCGAGCGCCACGAATCACGCAGGGTGGACAACCAACTGCGCGGCCGCGCCGGCCGCCAGGGCGATCCTGGCTCCACCCGCTTCTTCCTGTCTCTGGAAGACAACCTGCTGCGCATCTTTGGCGGCGATCGGGTGGCTGGCCTGATGAATGCCTTCCGGGTGGAGGAAGACATGCCGATCGAATCGGGCATGCTCACCCGCTCGCTGGAAGGGGCGCAGAAGAAGGTGGAAACGTACTACTACGACATCCGCAAGCAGGTGTTTGAGTACGACGAGGTGATGAACAACCAGCGCAAAGCCGTTTATACCGAGCGGCGCCGAGTGTTGGAGGGCCGTGAACTTAAGGCCCAGGTGATCGGCTACGGCGAGCGGACCGTCGAAGACATCGTGGAAGCCTATGTAAACCCCGAGCTGCCGCCTGAGGAGTGGGACCTCAGCCGCCTAGTCGAGAAAACAAAGGAGTTTATTTACATCCTGGAAGATCTAGCGCCCGACCAGCTACAGGGTTTAGGGGTGGAGGAGCTCAAAGCCTTCCTGCAGGAGCAGCTGCGCAATGCCTACGACATCAAGGAGGGCCAAGTAGAGCAGCAGCGCCCAGGCCTGATGCGGGAAGCGGAGCGCTACTTCATCCTGCAGCAGATCGACACGCTGTGGCGGGAGCATCTGCAGGCCATGGATGCCCTGCGCGAGTCGGTGGGCCTGAGAGGTTACGGCCAGAAGGATCCGTTGATCGAATATAAGAATGAGGGTTACGATATGTTCCTCGAGATGATGACCCAGATGCGGAGGAATGTAATTTATTCGATGTTTATGTTCCAGCCAGCGCCGGCGGCCCAGGGTGCGACGGCTTAGCTTAGTAGCATGTAAAGCTATATTCATCCTTATGTAACAAGGTCAAGCCCTTACCAGAAGATCTAGGATCTCATGATTAGAAGTGAACAAAACAGCTCTCATCACAGGGATCACTGGCCAAGACGGCTCCTACCTAGCCGAACTGTTGCTGGAGAAGGGCTATGCCGTTCACGGCATCAAGCGGCGCGCCAGCAGCTTCAACACAGCCCGCATTGACCACCTCTACCAGGATCCCCACGAGAGCGATCCCCGGCTGGTGCTGCACTACGGCGACCTCACCGACAGCACCAACCTGATCCGGATCATCCAGCAGGTTCAGCCAGATGAGATCTACAACCTCGGCGCCCAGAGTCATGTGGCCGTGAGCTTCGAGGCGCCCGAATACACCGCCAATTCAGACGCCCTCGGCACCCTGCGCATCCTGGAAGCGGTGCGGATGCTGGGGCTCACCGCTAAAACCCGCATCTACCAGGCCAGCACAAGCGAGCTCTACGGCCTAGTGCAGGAGATCC
>NZ_JAGQCO010000009.1:0-64321 GCF_024346235.1 Cyanobium sp. BA5m-21 | reverse complement strand
CCGCTGGTGCTGGGGCCCTTTACCGATAAACAGAAACTGGAAGCTGGGCTCGTCCTTAAGCAGCAGGGCCGCACCGAGCAGGGTGACCAGGTCGTGGCAACGGCCCTGGTTGCCGGAATAGAGCACGTTGAACGAGTGCTCTAAGCCGTGGCGACTCACAAACCAATTGCTGCCAGGCTGCTGGCCAGGTTCACGGCCAGCAGCCGCCACTGCTGCCGAGCAGTTTGGCGGATCAACTGGGCCGCAGGCTCCTGGCTGAGCAGGGGCGTGAGCACTGCCCCCAGATACTGCTTGGCGAGGTTCCGAAGCCAGGGCTGCTGGCTCAATTTAAGTGACATCAGTTGACGTTCAACGAAGGCGGCTGATCAGAGAGGGAGTCAATGCAGGGTTGGGATTTGTAGCCCTGGGGGTTTTGGCACTGCCAGTGCCAACTGTCGCGGCACATCTGCTCAAGCGACCGCCGGCAGCGCCAGTTCAAGGTGCGCGCCGCGGCGCTGGGATCGGCCACGCTGCGGGCGGCATCACCCTCACGCCGCGCCACCACGCGGATCGCGATGGTCCTGCCTGATGCCTGTTCATAAGCAGAGACGGCCTGCCGCACGGTATGACCATGGCCGCTGCCCAGGTTGAGCGTGAGCAGGTCGGCTTCGCTGCCATGCAGATAGTCGAGCGCCGCCAGGTGGCCATCGGCCAGATCCATCACATGAATGAAATCCCGCTCACCGCTCCCATCCGCCGTGGGCCAGTCATCGCCAAACAAATCCAGAGTCGCGCGGCGGCCGAGGGCCACCTGGCTTAGCAGCGGAAACAGGTTGCTCGGCACCCCCAGCGGATCCTCACCGATCCGTCCGCTGGGATGGGCCCCCACCGGATTGAAGTAGCGCAGCCGCGCCAGTCGCCAGCCCGCTCCATCACTGAGCCTCGCACTGGCCTCCAGGTCGGCCAGCAGCTGTTCCACCGCCACCTTGGTGCGCCCGTAGGGATTGATCGGCTGGATAGCTGCCGTTTCCGCAATGGGGATATGCTCCGGCATGCCGTACACAGTGGCGCTGCTGCTGAACACCAGGCTGCGGAAGCCATGGGCCGCCATCGCCTTGAGCAGCTGAACCGTGCCGCCCACATTCACATCCCAATAGCGAAGCGGCTCCGCCACCGATTCCGCAACCGCCTTCAGCCCAGCGAAATGCACCACCGCTTCAATCGAGCCCTGCGCGCCAAGGGCGTTGAAGGCGCGCTCCAGATCGTCCGCCTGGCGGATGTCGCCCTCCACCACCGTGAGCCGCTCGGCGGCATCCCCGCCCACCAGCTCCACCACCCGCCGCAGGCTCTCTCGGCAGCTGTTGCTGAAGTTGTCGAGCACCACCAAATGCCGGCCGGCCTCCAGCAGCACCAGGCAGGTGTGGCTGCCGATGAAGCCCGCACCACCGGTGACCAGGATGCGTTGGGGAACCGGGGGCATGGGGGGTCGGGGGGAGGCCCACTAGGTGGTTGGGCTGCTGAAAGCCAGAAGCCGCGGCGCATCAGAGCTATCGAGGTTCAGTACAGACTCCTGCACACTTGCAAATGACAGGGGGGAACTAGGCGTTGCGAATGAGGCGTTCAGTTCAGCGGCTTACGAGTTCCTTGGTTGGAGACACAAGATGGGGGTGACGCTTCGACAGTGGGATCAGATCAGGAGCTGCTCGTGATCGACTTGGTAATGGGCAGCGGCCTTGCACAGGCCGCGGTCAAAGCTGGCCAGTTGCAGGTTTAGCCGTTGGCAGAGAGCCAGATGCAGGGCATCCCCTGCCCGCAGAGGCGGCGCTTGGGTCAGACAGAGCCGGGCGGCGGCCTCAAAATCCTCGGCTGCCAGCGGCAGGGTGTTTAGGCGTTGCTCACGCAACACCCCAAACCTGTCCCAGGCTTCCTGGGCTGCTTCGTGGACCAGAGCCGCCACCAACAGGGAGGTGTCGAGGTAAAGGCGCCTCAATAGCGAGCCCCCTCCCGCATGCTGGCGATATCAATTCCTTTGTGCAGGGGTTGGGCCCTGGTGGCAGCCCAAAAAGATTCCAGATCAAAGCCCGCCGAAAGCTGGGCTTTGGCCTGCGCCACGTTGAGACTGCGCATCTTGTGGAGGGTTGGTTAGATGACCCACGTAGCGGTGGCTGTCTCGGCTGGTTTGGGTTCAGGTGGGGTTGGCGGCCAGCCGCTCGATCAGCCCTCGCCCACGGTCCACACCTGCAGCCCCGCCGCTCGCGCCGCCGCCGCATCGGCCTTGGCCCGCGCATCGAACAGCCAAGCCGGCCGCCGCATCAGCTCCCCCACCGCCGCCCAGTCGATCTGGGCAAACTCCTGCCATTCGGTGAGCAGCAGCAGGGCATCGGCGCCACGGGCCGCCTGCTGCACCTCTGGCACTTGGTGCCAGCACCCGGCGCCATCGCAATCACCGGAGGGCTGACCCAGGTCCTGCTCCAGCTGGCGCTCGCTCACTTTGGGATCCACGATCTGCAGCACCGCCCCCTCCTCGAGCAGATCCCGGCAGATGCGGATCGCCGGCGATTCGCGGGTGTCGTTGGTGTCGGCCTTAAAGGCAAAGCCCAGCACCCCAATGCGCTTGCCGCTCACGGTGCCAAACAACCTGTTCACCACCAAGCGGGCGATGCGCTGCTGCTGCCAGGTGTTGAGCGTCACCACCTGCTGCCAGTAGGCCGCCACCTCGTGCAGGCCGTAGTGGCCGCAGAGGTACACCAAATTCAGGATGTCTTTCTGGAAGCAGCTGCCGCCAAAACCGGGGCCTGCCTTGAGAAACTTGGCACCAATCCGGCTGTCGGCCCCGATCGCCTTGGCCACCTCGCCCACGTCGGCACCCGTGGCCTCACAGATGGCCGCGATTGCATTGATCGAGCTGATCCGCTGGGCCAAAAAGGCGTTGGCGGTGAGTTTGGAGAGCTCTGAGCTCCAGAGATTGGTGCGCAGGATGCGTTCGGCCGGCACCCACTGGCTGTAGATCGCCGCCAGCGCCTCGATCGCCGTTGGATCTTCACCGCCGATCAGCACCCGATCCGGCGCCTGCAGATCGGCTATGGCCGTGCCCTCCGCCAGAAACTCCGGATTGGAGAGCACTGAAAACGTTTTGCCCTCGGCCGCTGGCACGGCACTAAGGATCGTTTGCACCGTTTCAGCGGTGCGCACCGGCAGGGTGCTCTTTTCCACCACGATCGTGTGGCCCTGGGCGCAGGCGGCCACCTGGCGGGCTGAGGCCTCGATCCAGCGCAGGTCGCTGGCCTGGCCCGCACCCACACCCTTGGTTTTGGTGGGCGTGTTCACCGAGAGGAACACCATGTCGGCCCCGGCGATCGCCGCTTCCACCGCCGTGCTGAAGTGGAGGTTGCGGCCCCGCGCCCGGCCCACCAGCGCATCAAGCCCCGGCTCATAGACGGGCAACTGGCTGAGGTCGAGATCGTTCCAGGCGGCGATGCGCTCGGCGTTAAGGTCCACCACCGTGACCTGAATGCCGGGGCAGCGATCGGCGATCACCGCCATCGTGGGACCGCCCACGTAGCCAGCGCCGATGCAGCAGATGGAGCGGATCATGCGCCGAGCGCCTCGCGGAAGTAAGCGATCGTGGGCTCCAGCCCCTGCTCCAGCGCCACCGTCGGCTGCCAGCCCAGCTCCTGTTGCGCCAGCTCGATCACAGGTTGACGTTGCAGGGGATCATCCGCCGGCAGCGGTTCACAGGTGAGCGGCAGCTCGGGGTTGATGCGCGCGCGCACCAGCTCGGCCAGCTGGCGGATCGTGAATTCACCGGGGTTGCCGATATTGATCGGGCCGGTGTGGCTGCCGTTCATCAGCCGGATCAGGCCCTCCACCAGATCATCCACATAACAAAAGCTGCGGGTCTGGCTGCCATCGCCATAAAGGGTGAGCGGTTCACCGCGCAGGGCCTGCACGATGAAGTTGCTCACCACCCGGCCGTCATCGGGCAGCATCCTTGGCCCATAGGTATTGAAGATCCGCGCCACGCGAATCTCGGTGCCATGCATGCGCCGGTAGTCAAAGCACAGCGTTTCGGCGATCCGCTTGCCCTCGTCGTAGCAGCTGCGAATGCCAATCGTGTTTACGCAGCCCCGGTAGCTCTCGGGCTGGGGGTGCACCTCCGGATCGCCATACACCTCACTGGTGCTGGCCAGCAGCAGCCGCGCCCCCACCCGCCTCGCCAGGCCCAGCATGTTGTAGGTGCCCAGGAAGCTGGTTTTGGCGGTCTTGATCGGGTTGTGCTGGTAGTGCACCGGCGAAGCCGGGCAGGCCAGGTGCCAGATCCGGTCCACCTCGAGCTTGATCGGTTCGGTGACGTCGTGGCGGATCAGCTCAAAGCGCGGATGGCCGATCCATTGGGCGATGTTGGCTTTGCGGCCAGTGAAGTAGTTGTCGAGGCAGATCACCTCCTCGCCGGCCGCCATCAGCCGGTCCACCAGGTGCGAGCCCACAAAACCGGCACCGCCGGTGATCAGGTTGCGGGGGAGGGAGGCGGGCATGGGGGGTGGCGGTGTTGAAAAGGAGTTGCTGCTTAATCGTCGCTTTCTCAAGCAGCCCAATCTCATCAAAGACTACGAAGAGTGCCAGCAGCAGCTGAAGGTGGCTCAAGACAACCTCGCTAGCTTCCTAAGCACCCGGGCCACCTTCCAGCTGGAACAAGCTCAGAACACCCTGCCCTGGAAGCTGATCGCCCCGCCCCAGGTGAATGGCTATCCCGAGGAGCCAAGCCTGAGGAAGGGTCTGCTCAATGGCCTGATGCTGGGCGTTGTGGCTGGGGTGGGTGCTGGGCTTCTGCGCGACAGGCTCGACCACGGCTTCCGCAATCCCCGCGAAGTGAAGGAAGAGCTGGGCGAGGCCCTGCTGGGCCACATTCCCCACGTGGCCTTCTTCCAAGGGGTGCGGGAAGACAAGCGCTTCCTGCTGCAGGAGCTCGATCGCAGCAGCTCCAAGCAGCCTTCTGCCGAGAGCTCCTCCGAGAGTTCCGCAGAAAGCCCTGCCAGCGGTGCCATTGGCGGCAGCCCCGAGAAGCCCGCCCTATCGGGCTACCAGCGTTTCTTCTACCAAGAAGCCTTCCGCAACCTCTTCACCAGCATCCGCTTCCTCAGCAGCGACAAGCCCCTGCGCTCCCTGGCCCTCACCAGCACCCTGCCGGCAGAAGGCAAAACCCTGGTGAATGCCCTGCTGGCCAAAACCCTCTCGGAAATGGGTCAGCGGGTGCTGCTGGTGGATGCCGACATGCGCAAACCACAGCTGCACCACCGCCTCGGCCTCAACAACCTCACCGGCCTCAGCAACCTGCTCACCGAAGCCAATCTGGATTGGCGTGATGTGCTGCAGCCTGTGCAGGGCTACGACAACTGGAGCGTGATCACGGCCGGTACCCGCCCACCCGACACCACCCGCCTGCTCAGCTCCAAGCGCATGCAGCAGCTGGTGACCGAGTTGGCCGAATCCGACCAATTCGACATCGTGCTCTACGACACGCCACCCGTGCTCGGCCTCGCCGACGCGCCCCTGGTGGCCCAGCATGTGGATGGCTTAATCCTCCTGGTGAGCCTCGATCAGGTCGACCGCAATCTGCCCAAAGAAGCGATCAGCCGCGTGCGCAGCTCCGGCGCCCAACTGCTGGGGGTGGTCACCAATGCCCTCACCGAAGAGAGCGAACACAGGGCCTCCTACGGCTACGGCAATCGCTACAAATACGGTTACGGCTCCAAAAAAGGCTATGGCTATGGCTATGGCTAGGGCGTCTATGACCAGCGCAGCTCCTATTCGTATTACGCCGGTGGCGATGCGGACAGCGATGCTGAATCCACCGCCGAAACAAGCCCGAAAAGCTTCCTCGGGGCCTGCCGGGTGCAAGCCAGCAAGCTGCGGCGCCGCTGGTTCAACTGGATTGACACATGACCCCCAGGGTGGGTCTCTACCGCAGCTGCCTTACGGCCCTTGTGGCCTGTCAGGCACCGGCTGCCCTGGCCCTGCAATGGGGCCCGGTCGAGCCCCCGCCCGAGCCCCCTGCTCTGCCGCCGCAGTGGCGCGATAGCCCCACCGCCCCCGCAGCCAGCCCCGGCTGGAAAATGCTCAACCCCGCCGATCCCCAATCCCCCGGCCTGCGGCCCTGGCAGCTGGTGCCCGCCCACGAGGTAATCGCGCCTCCCACCTCTAAAGAAGCCGCCCCGCCCCTGCTCAGCCTGGCCCAGGTGCAGGATCTGCTCGCCACCCAGCTGCCCAGCCGCGGCGACTACCTCCCCCTGCTGCGCCTCGGCCAGCTGCCCACCGCCAGCCTGATTCCCGAGGCCTTTGGCCAACTCAGCTTCCAGCAGGTGAGCCCGGGCGATGGCGGCGCCGCCAACGGCACCGGCAACCAAAACTACGGCGCACGCTTCGATTACGGGCTCACCCCGGCGCTGATGGCCTCGGCCTACTACACCTACGCCGATGACCCCCTCTACGCGTCTATCCCCAGCCGGCCCGCCCAGCCCGCCAACCTCTAGACGGTGTACGGCGGCAGCCTGCGCGCCCGCCTAGCCGGCCAGGGCGAGGGCGCCGGCAGCTGGCAGCTCGCCGCCGAAGGCGCCCTGGAGCTGTTCAGCGTGGGCAGTGGCTGCGGCGGCACGGTGAGCTGCGATGACGCCGGCACACCCAACATCTTCAACGCCTCCGGCCAGGACGTGTTCACCCGCAATTGGGTGGGGGCCCTCTCCCTGCCCCTGGCCTGGCAAGCCAACCGCAACCTGCAGCTCTCGCTTGTGCCGGCGGTGAGCTTCTTACCCGGCAGCCAGGGGGAAGACCAGGGCGGCGCCGGTGACTTCTACGGCACCAACATCAGCCTGGGCTTCGGTGCCAACTACCGGCTCGGCAACCAGGTGGAGCTGTTTGGCTCAGCCATGCTGCCCCTAGGCCCCGGAAACAACGGCTTCGATGCCGATCTGGTGTATTCGCGGGTGCCGATCCTCTCGGCCGGCGTCTCGATCGCCGTCAATCCCCGCATCGGCCTGGAGGGAAGCATCACCAACGGCTTTGGCCTCAGCCCTGCCACCGCCATCCTCGCCCTGCCGAGCGCTCCCAATGAGCCGATGCTCAGCGCCCGCTTCACCTACAACCCCGGCGCGGCCGATTCCCCCAGCCCCCGCTACACCGCCCGCCAGGCTTCCCTCGCCCTAGGTGGCCTCAGCGTCAACACCGCCCTCACCCCCGCCAGCGGCACCAGCCAGCTCTGGCTCAATGGCGACAGCCTGGGCAACCTCTTCGCCGGCGGTGGTTATTCGGTATCTAACGACTTCCAATTTCAGCTGGCGGCCGGGGTGTTCAACGGCATCGAACCGCGCAACAGCTACGTGAACACCTACGCCGGCAATGGCGACCTCAACCTGCGCTTCGGCGGCAAGGCGATGGTGTATCGCCCCAGCAAGGAGCTGCCGATCTGGGCCGCGGGCCGCATCTCCCTGGGCCGCAACGAAGACGAGAGCAGCAAGCAGGGCTACCTCTTCTTTGAAAGCATGAACACCTGGGAGGCCAGCCCCAAACTGGCCTTCCACCTCAACCCCAAGGTGGCCTGGAGCGGTGGCGGCACCAGCTGGGGGGTGGGCCTAGCCGCCAACCTGCAGCTGGGGGAGCGCTTCCAGTTGATCCCTGAGCTGAATGTGATCGCAACAGACCTCGGTGGCGACAACGGCAGCAACGGCAGCCTGGCCCTGCGCTGGCTGGCCTCACCCTCCACAATCCTTGATCTCTACGTGTCGAACGCAGCTGGCTTGGTGGATCTGGGCCAGCTACTCGGCAACGACCAGGTGCGAGTGGGCGCCCGGCTCGGCTTCAGCTTCTAGCTATAAAGCACACCCGGATGCCCACTCGCACCTGATCTCGCGGCTGATCTCGCGGCTGAAGCAGGGCCCTCACACGTTGAACAGAAACTCCATCACGTCACCTTCTGCAACGATGTATTCCTTGCCTTCAGCCCGCAGCCAGCCCTTGGTGCGAGCTTCCACCAGCGAGCCCGCCTCCAGCAGCTGCTTGTAGCCGATGGTTTGGGCGCGGATGAAGCCGCGCTCGAAGTCGGTGTGAATCACGCCAGCGGCCTGGGGGGCGGTCATGCCGGCCTGGATAGTCCAGGCGCGGGTTTCCTTCTCGCCGGTTGTGAAATAAGTGCGCAGCCCCAGCAGGTCGTAGGTGGCGCGGATCAGGCTCTGCAGGCCGCCCTCCCCTACCCCGAGACCCGCCAGGAATTCGGTGCGATCCTCCTCTGGCAGCTCAATCAATTCGGCCTCCACCTGGGCCGAGATGCGCACCGTGCCCGCCCCTTCCTTCAGGGCCAGCGCTGCCACCTCCTCGCAGTAGGCGTTGCCGCTGGCCAGATCGTCTTCGCTGACGTTGGTGGCATAGATGATCGGCTTGGCGGTGAGCAGCCCCAGGGGCTTGAGCAGCGGGGCCTCCTCATCGCTGATGGCCACATTGCGGGCGGCACCGCCGGCCTCCAGCTCCACCTGGATGCGCTCAAGGGCAGCATCTTCCAGCTGGGCCTCCTTGCTGGTGCGCACCTGCTTCTTGAGCCGCTCGCGTCGCTTCTCCACCTGGGAGAGATCGGCCAGGCCCAGCTCAAGGTTGATCACCTCGGCATCGCGGGCCGGCCCCACCGAGCCACTCACATGGATCACGTCGTCGTTTTCGAAGCAGCGCACCACGTGCACGATTGCGTCCACCTCGCGGATGTTGGCCAGAAACTTGTTGCCAAGACCCTCTCCCTGGCTGGCCCCCTTCACCAGCCCGGCGATATCGACAAACTCCACCCGGGTGGCAATGATCTCCTTGCTGGAGCTGAGGGCAGCCAGCTGATCGAGCCTGGGGTCTGGCACGGAGACCACACCCGAATTCGGCTCAATCGTGCAGAAGGGGTAGTTGGCGGCTTCGGCCTGGGCGTTGGCGACCAGGGCATTGAACAGGGTCGATTTGCCGACGTTGGGCAGACCGACGATTCCGGCTTTAAGCATGGCTGAAATCTACGGGCCCCAGGTCGAGGCGCCAGCAGCGAAAATAGAAGTATCTGCCCCCAGCCCAATTTCCACCCCCACTGCAGTGCCGGTGATTTCCAGCTCGCCAAGCCGGCCCTGGCAGCGGCGGCGCCTTTGGGCCGCAGCCGCCGCAGGGCTTGTGCTCGTAGCTGGCATAGGCCTCGTGCAGCGGCAGCGCGGCACCAGCCGGGCCAATCTCGAGCCGTACACAGTTGTTGCAGCTGCGGGCGACCTGCCAGGGGTTGTGAGTGCCAGCGGCGAACTCGAGGCCGAAAAGCGCGTGAACGTCAGCCCCAAACGGCAGGGGGTGATCGAGGAGCTCTACGTGGAGGAGGGCGACCCAGTGGGCCGCGGCCAGGCCCTAGCTCGCATGGATCAAGGCGACCTCGACGAGCGGCTCGCCGAGCTGCGGGCCCAGTTGCGCTCAGCCCAGGCCCAGCTGGCCCGCAGCCGCAGCGAGCTGGAGCGCAACGAGAGCCTCTACGGTCAAAACGCCATCAGCCTCAGTGACTTCAATAGCGTGCGCAGCACCTTCCTGGTGGACCAGGCTGCCATGCAGGCCAGCCGCCAACGGCTGCAGGCGCGCCAGGTGGAGCACGCCGATCTGGTGGTGCGGGCGCCGTTCGATGGGGTGGTGACCCAGCGCTTCGCCGATCCTGGCGCCTTTGTGACACCCACCACCACCGCCTCGGCCACCGCCGGTGCCACCAGCTCCTCGATTGTGGAGCTAGCCCAGGGCCTGGAGGTGGTGGCCAAGGTGCCGGAAAGCGACATTGGCCGTGTGCAGCTAGGCCAGAGCGCCACGGTGCGGGTGGATGCCTTTCCCGATAAAAGCTTTGAAGCACGGGTCAAGCGTGTCACCCCCCGGGCCGTGAAGATCAACAACGTCACCTCCTTCGATGTGGTGCTGCGCTTGATTGGCGAACCCCCCCAGCTGCGCATCGGCATGACCGCCGACGTCGGCTTCCAGACAGGTCAGGTGCAGGCCGACACCCTGGTGCCCACCGTGGCGATCGTCACCGAGGCGGGGCGGCCGGGCGTTCTGCTGGTGGGCAAGAAAAACCAGCCCACCTTCCAGCCGGTGGAGCTCGGCATCAGCAGCGGCAAGGACACCCAAATCCTCTCCGGGCTCAAAAGCGGCACCCGGGTGTTCATCGACCTGCCGCCCTGGGCCAAAAAACGCCCCTGAGCCTCAGGTCCCAAGGCTCAGCCAGCCAGGAAAGTGCGGGCAGCATCCACAATCCGCCCCGAAGCCTGGCCGTCGCCAAAGGGATTGTGGGCCCGGGCCATGGCCTCATAGGCCTCGGGGTTGTCGAGCAGGCGGCTGGCCTCGGCCACGATGTCGGCGCTGTCGGTGCCAATCAGCTTGGCCGTGCCCGCCTCCACAGCCTCGGGGCGCTCCGTGGTGCGGCGCAGTACCAGCACCGGCTTACCCAGCGATGGCGCCTCCTCCTGCAGACCCCCCGAATCGCTCAACACCAAGGTGGCGCCGCGCATCGCCGCCACCAGCTGGTCGTAATCGAGGGGTTCCACCAGGAAGGCGCGGGGGTGGTCGCCGAGCAGGGCTTGCAGGGGCTCTCGCACGGTGGGATTGCGATGCAAGGGGAGCAGCAGGGCCGTATCGGGATAGCGCTCGAGCAGCTCACGGAAGCCGCGGCCTATGTCCTGTAGGCGCTCACCCCAGTTTTCACGCCGGTGCACCGTGGCCAGAATTACCCGCTGCTTCTCAAAATCGAGGCCAGGCAGGGTGTAGGGAGGCGCCTGCTCGGCCATCAACAGCAGGGCGTCGATCACCGTGTTGCCGGTGGTCAGCACCGTGCCCACCACCCCTGAGGCCCGGCAATTAGCAGCCGAGAGGGCCGTGGGGGCGAAGTGCAGCTGGGCCAGCTGGGAGATCAGGCGCCGGTTGGCCTCCTCCGGGAAGGGATCGAGCAGGTTGTCGGTGCGCAGCCCGGCCTCCACATGGCCCACCGGGATCTGCTCGTAGAAGGCCGCCAGGGCCGAGGCAAAGGCGGTGGTGGTGTCGCCCTGCACCAGCACTAGATCGGGACGATGCTCGCCAAATTCCTGCTTCAGCCCCTGCAGCGCGCCGCAGGTGATGTGGGTGAGGGTCTGCTTGGGGGCCATCAGAGCCAGGTCGTGGTCAGCCGTCAGGCCAAAAAGACCCATCACCTGGCTCACCATCTCGCGGTGCTGGCCGGTGAGCACAACCCGAGTGCGGAAATCGTCGGCCTGCTGAAAGGCCCGGATCACCGGAGCCAGCTTGATGGCCTCCGGACGGGTGCCCAGCACGATCGTGACAAGGGGCTTGGACACCGAAGCGTTGCAGACCAATTGATCCTACGAAGGTCGTCAGCAAAGGGGCTGGTGCTGACAGAAGCCGCAGCAGCAGCGAAGCTGGGCAAATACCGGTGACCGCAGATGACGACTTCACCCTTTCCTCCCTCTCCCCTTCCCCCGTCACCTTTCCCCCCAGCAGCGGCGCCCCCTGCCCCCACCCCAGACATTGGAACTGCCCCCAGCCGGGTAGATAACGGCAGCCAGCCCGACAGCCTCGAAGGCATCGTGCGCATCGCCAACGAAAGGGGCTACTCCGACGTGCACCTGGGAGTTGGCGAGCAACCCCGCTTCCGGGCCCGGGGGGAGATGGCTGGCACCGGATGGCCAGTGACTGATGCGGCCACCTTCAGCGGCTGGATGAAAGAGATGCTCAGCCCCGTCGAAATCGACGCCTTCCAACGCGAGAAGGAATTCGACGGCTCCCACGCCTTTTCCTTTGTGCGAGTGCGCATCAACCTGTTGGATTCGTTGCGGGGCCCGGCGATGGTGCTGCGGCTAATCCCCCAGAAGATCGCCACCATGGAAGATCTCAACCTGCCGCCAGTGCTCAAGGAGCTGGCGGCCCGGCCCAAGGGAATGATCCTGGTTACGGGCCCCACCGGCTCCGGCAAGAGCACCACCCTTGCCGCGATGATCGACTGGATCAATCGCAACATGTGCCGCCATATTCTCACCATCGAAGATCCGGTCGAATTCGTACATGAAAGTCGCCAATCTTTGATTCGACACCGGGAGGTTGGTCAGCACACCAAGGTGTTCCACAACGCCCTGCGGGCAGCCCTTCGGGAGGATCCCGATGTAATCCTGATTGGGGAAATACGCGATCAAGAGACCCTGGCCACAGCCATCGAGGCCTCCCAGACAGGCCACTTGGTATTTGGCACCTTGCACACAAACTCCGCCGTCAAAACCGTAGAACGGGTGCTAGGCATGTATCCCCCCAGTGAACAGGACAGTGTCCGGCGTGCGGTTTCAGAATCACTGCTCGGCGTGATAGCCCAGGGACTGCTTAAAACAACCGACGGCAAACGGGCCGCTTATCACGACATTTTGATCAACACCGACGCCTGCAAGGACTACATCCAGCGAGGCGAACTCGACGAGATCGAGGAGATCATGAAGCGCAGCGCTTTCGATGGCATGCAAACCGCAAATCAGTCGTTGCAGCAGTTGGTAGAAGCCCACCGGGTTACCCCCGAGGAAGCCTTAGCCCAAAGCCTCAAGCCCAACGAGCTTGCTCAAGCGCTTCGCGGTCGCACCTAGACACCACAGAGAAGCTGCAAAAGTTTGCTAGTGGCTCGCTAGGCGGGCCACCAGCAGCACCGATAAGCCAACCGACAGACCCACCATTGCCAGCCGGCCGTTCCAGATCTCGGCTTGGGGGGTAATTCCTCGGCGCCAGGCGTTGAGCTCAGTGGCACTCACTGGCTCAAACCCGTCGGGCACTTGATCGATATCGACGGTGGCTTGCAGCTCGGGCTCGCGGTTGAGGGTGATCATCGGGCCGCACCAATACCGTATGAATTTTAGTTTACGACAATTAAAAGCACGGTTGTGATTCGTAAAGCAAGCCGGCTTGCTCCAGGGGCAGCCGGGCAGCCACGCCCAGGTCAAAGCAGCTGCTCTGGCCGCCAGCCAGGCGCTGGGCCCCAGCCACACCGATCATGGCGGCGTTATCGGTGCAGTAGGCCAGCGGAGCCACCCGCCAAGCCAGGCCATCGAGCCCGCAGCGCTGCTCCAACAGCTGCCGCAGCCGCCGATTGGCGGCCACGCCACCCACCAGCACCAGCGTGCCCAATCCCTGCTCCCGGGCGCAACGGCAACTGCGCTCCACCAACACTTGGGCCACCACCTGCTCAAAGCTGGCCGCTAGATCAGCCAGCGGCAACGGCTCGCCGCCCGCCTGGTGCTCAGCCTCCAAAGCACGCACCTGGCGCAGCATCGCCGTCTTGAGGCCGCTGAAACTGAAGTCGTAGGGATAAAAGCCGCCCTCCGGCCGCGACACCCGGCCCTTGGGCAAGGCAAAGCGAAGGGGGTCGCCGTTTTGCCCAGCCGCCTCAATCGCCGGACCACCCGGGTATCCGAGCCCGAGCAGGCGGGAGACCTTGTCGAAAGCTTCGCCGGCGGCATCGTCGTGGCTGCGGCCCAAGCGGAGATAGCGGCCAGGCCCGTCAACCCGCAACAACTCGGTGTGGCCGCCGCTGACCAGCAGCACCAGGTAGGGACCGGGGGGCAGGGGCTCGCCCAGCTGCACCGAGCAGAGATGACCTTCCAGGTGATGAACAGCCACAAAGGGCTTGCCATGCAGCCTCGCCAGGGTGCGGCCCGTGACCGAGGCCACCAGCAGGGCCCCCACCAGGCCCGGCGCGGCGGTGGCGGCGATGCCATCGAGCTCGGCCATGGTCACGCCGCTGTCGCGGCACACCTGCTCAATCAGCTGGGGCAGGGCCTCGACGTGGCGCCGCGAGGCGATTTCCGGCACCACGCCACCCCAGCGGGCGTGCTCCTCCACCTGGGAGGCGACGGCACTGGCGAGCACCGTCTGATCACGCACAATCGCTGCCGCCGACTCGTCACAACTTGTTTCGAGGGCCAGAACCAGTGGCATTGGACTTCTACAGCTCCCGTACTGTCCAGAAGTGTCATCCTGCCCCGCGGCCTTGCGTCCGATGCGCCGTCTTTTCTCCCGCCGACTTTTCGCGGTTCTGCTCTCCGCCTTCTTGTTGCTCGGCTTCGCCCCTACGGCCAAGGCTGACGTGGCAGGGCTGACCCCCTGCTCCGAGAGCGCCCGCTTCCAGCAGCGCGCTGCTACCGCCAAAACCGATCAGGCCAAGGCTCGCTTCGCGATGTACAGCCAGTCCGTATGCGGTGCCGATGGCCTGCCCCACCTGATCGTGGATGGTCGCTGGAACCATGCCGGTGATTTCATGCTCCCCGGTATCGCCTTCCTCTACATCGCTGGCTGCATTGGCTGGGCTGGTCGCAACTACCTGCGCGCCATCCGCGGCGATAAAGACGCCACCATGAAGGAGATCCAGATCGATCTGCCTTTGGCTTTTAAGAGCACCCTGGCAGCAGCCACCTGGCCCCTGGCCGCCTTCGGCGAGCTCACCAGCGGCAAGCTGCTCGAATCCGACGACAAGGTCACGGTTTCCCCTCGCTGAGCGGTTTCGCCCCGCTAAGGGTTGCTTAGCCCTGCAAGTCCTAGATGCATCTCTAATTTTTCACCATGAAAAAGTTCCTCACCACCGCTCCGGTATTTGCTGCCATCTGGTTTGGCCTTACCGCTGTAATAATTATCGAATTCAACCATTTCTTCCCCGACTTGCTGTTCCTTCCCCTCTGATCAGAATTGACTGATCAGACCCCTCTGATCAGTCAATTCTGATCAGACGCGGCCCCGGGGGCCGCTTTTTTTTGCCCGTGCCTAGCCGCCCTAGCCCAGCAGCTGCTCCAGCTCGGCCAGGGCCAGCTCCAGTTCGCCGTTGACAAGCACCGCGTCAAATTCCGGCGCCGCAGCCAGCTCCACCTTGGCCCGCTCCAGCCGCCGACCAATCGCCTCCTCGCTATCGGTGCCGCGGCCGCGGATACGCCGCTCAAGCTCCTCAAAACTGGGGGGTTCGACAAAAATCTGGAAAGCCTCGGCAAAGCTTTGGCGCACCTGGCGTGCCCCCTCCAGCTCGATCTCAAGCAGCACGGGCCTGCCTGCAGCTAGCTGGGCCTGCACCGGTTGGCGGGGGGTGCCGTAAAGGTTGCCGGCAAATTCAGCCCACTCCAAAAACCCGCCCTCAGCCACCTGGCCTTCAAAGGCGTCGCGAGTCAGGAAAAAGTAGTGCTGACCATTTAGCTCACCGGTGCGGGGGGCACGGGTGGTGGCTGAGATCGATAGCCAGATCTCCGGATGAAGTAGCAGCAGTCGCTGCACCAAGGTGCCCTTGCCGACTCCACTAGGGCCGGTGATCAAGGTGAGACGGCCGGGCAAGGCGCTCATGGCGGGCGACAGCTCTGGCCTGCAGAGTAGAAGCCAGCGTCCGTGTTGCACTGCCAAGCCGTGTTGCCCTGCCAAGCCGTGTCTCCCTCCCGCCTTCAGGCACCCTCCCGCCTTCAGGCAGTAGACGTCACGACCCTGCGGGCGGTGCTGGCCGAGTGGCGGCCGCTACTGCTGCCAAGTCGCTTCGAGAAGGCCCAGCAGGCCAGCCCCCAGGCCCTGCAGATCGGCCTGCGCAGCCTCAGCGGTAGCCACTGGCTCGAGCTCAGCTGGCAGGCGGAAGCGGCTCGGCTGCACACGATCCTGCCGCCACCCCGCCAAGGGGATGGCAGCACCCTGGCCCAGCAGCTGCAGCACGGCCTCAAGGGTCTGGCCCTCATCGAAATCCAACAGCAGGGCTGGGAGCGGGTGGTGGAGCTCGGCTTCGCCAGGCGTCCCGGTGAGCCCGTGCTGCGCTGGCTGGTGGTGGAGCTGATGGGCCGCCACAGCAACCTGCTGCTGCTCGACGCCGACCGCCAGGTAGTGGCCCTGGCCCGCCAGGTGAAACCCCAGCAATCACGCCTACGGCCAATCGGCACCGGCGACCCTTACCAACCGCCCCCGCCCCTGGCGGGCGAGCCGCCGCGGCTGGAGGAGAGCTTTGGCAGCTGGCAGCGCCGTCTGCGCCTAGTGCCCCTGCCCCTGCAGCAGGCCCTGCGCGATGCCTACCAGGGCATGAGTCCGGCCTTACTGCGCCAGCTACTGCCCTGCGGCTGGGGCGAACTGAGCGTGGACAGCATCAGTCCGGAGCAATGGCAGCAGTTGTGGCAAGGCTGGCGCCAGTGGCTTGAAGCCGTGCAGATGGGGCGATTCAGCTGGCAGCTCGAACCGGCCGGCTACCGCTGCTGGGCTGGATCCAGCGGCGATACCCCTGCCGCAAATCCAGCCCTGGCAATAAATCAAGGCATGGCCGCCTATTTCAGCGAGCACCTCGGCGCCCAGCTGCTTGTGCAGCAGCGCCAGCAGCTGCAGCACCGCTTGCAGGCCACACTCGAGCGCGAAAGCCGCCAGGCCAGCGAGCAGCAAGCCCTGCTGGATGCGGTGCCTGAAGGGGAAGCTCTGCAGCGCCGCGCCGATGCCCTGCTCAGCCAGCTACAGCCGAGCCGCCAGTGCATTGAAGAGGCCCAGAAGCTCTACAAAACCGCCCGCAAGCGGCGGCGCTCGGTGGCGGCGATCACCCCCAGGCTGGAGCAGCACAGGCAGCGCTTAGCAAGCCTCGAAGCCAGCCTCACCTACCTGGAGCAGGCCGACAGCCTCGAGCAGGTGGGCAGCCTGGTTGGCGAGCTCGAAGCCCTACTGGCTGAGCGCGGCCAGCGCAAACCGGCGGGGAGTCGCCAGAGGCGTCGGGCTGGGGCGATCGAGGGGGTGCCCCAACCCCTGGAGCTGCACACACCTTCCGGTTTGTCCATACAAATTGGCCGCAACCACCGCCAAAACGAATGGATCGCCTTTCGCCAGGCGCGCCGCGGCGATCTCTGGTTCCACGCCCAGGAGCTGCCGGGCAGCCATGTGGTGCTGAAAAGCTCGGAGCGACTGGCCAGCGATGCGGATCTGCAGGCAGCAGCCGATCTGGCCTCTCACTACAGCAGGGGCCGGGGCAACAGGCGGGTGCCGGTGGTGATGGTGCCCACCGAGGAGTTACAACGCATTCCTGGTGCAGCCCCCGGTACCGTGCGCCATCGTGGCGGCTCCGTGCTGTGGGGAGAACCTCAGCGGGCTCTTAGCCTGCTGATGGAGCAGAAACGATGAGCGCCGAACCCGAAATTTCAGCCAAGCGCCGCGCCGCGCCCGACTCGGAGCCTGGAGAATTTCCAGCCGAGGTGGAGATGAGCCTGGTGGACCATCTCGAGGAGCTACGCCGCCGCGTGCTGCGCAGCCTGCTGGCGGTAGTGGTGGCGGCAGCAGCCTGCCTTGTCGCCGTTAAACCATTGGTGCGGCTGCTGGAAGTGCCAGCGGAGGGCATCCGCTTTCTGCAGCTGGCCCCGGGCGAATTTTTGTTTGTGTCGTTCAAAGTGGCGGGCTACGCCGGGCTCACCTTGGCCCTGCCCTACGTGCTCTACGAGGGTCTGGGGTTCGTGCTTCCGGGACTTACCCGGCGGGAGCGGCGGCTGGTGGCCCCGGCGGTAGCTGGCTCGGCGGTGCTGTTTGCGGCGGGGCTGGCCTTCGCCTGGTGGGCCCTGGTGCCCGCAGCCCTGCGCTTCCTGGTGAGCTACGGCGCCGACGTGGTCGAACCGAGTTGGTCGATCGAGCGCTACCTCGATTTCGTGCTGCTGCTGATGGTGGCCACCGCGCTGGCATTTCAACTGCCAGTGCTGCAGTTGTTGCTCGGCGCCCTTGGCCTGGTGAAGGCCCAGCCCATGCTGGCGGGTTGGCGCTGGGTGGTGTTGGCAAGTGCCCTGGCGGGGGCCGTGTTGACCCCCTCCACCGACCCCGTAACGATGCTGCTGCTCTCCGGGGCGATCACGGCCCTCTACCTAATCGGCGTTGGCCTGGTGGCCTGCACCGAACGGCTGCGGCCTGCCTAGAGCAAAAATTCGCTGGCCCGGCCGGCCGGGATCTCCAACGCCAGACCCATGGCCTTGCCCTGTCTCGGCTTATCGGAGGTGGTGCCGAGCCAGCTGCGCACCTGCTCGGCTACGCCTAGGCCATTGAGCAAACCCACCAGTTCCTCGAGCTTGCTGCGGTAGCCATCCTCCGTGAGCGGAAAGGATTGCTGCTCTAAGTAGGCCCACATCACCTGTAGATAGAGCCGGCCGCGACGCTGCACCAGCTGCAGGTCGTAGGAAACCTGCCAACGGGTTTGCAGCAGATCCCAAACCTCTTGCGCAGACAGGGGCGAACCTGGCTCAGGGGGTGGGGGGAGGGCACTGGAGGGCAGGGACACGCCCAAGCTCACGCGACGGATTGCACAACAGCATGTTGCAGGCCCAGGGGCCAGCCGGCTGCACCGCCCCGGAGCCGCACAGGCAAGGTTCATAATGAGCGCCACATTGTCCCGGCGCGTCTTCATGACCCAGATGCCAGCGAGCGCTTCAAATAGCGCCTCCAACGGTGATGTGCCCGGAATGGGCCGCCGGCAGTTCATGAACCTGCTGACCTTCGGGTCTGTGACCGGTGTGGCCCTGGGTGCCCTCTATCCAGTGGCTCGTTATTTCATCCCCCCCAAGGCGGCAGGCGGCGGCGGCGGCACCACCGCTAAAGACGAACTCGGCAACAGCGTCACTGCCAGCGGCTGGCTCAGCAGCCACAAGGAGGGCGATCTCAGCCTGGTGCAGGGCCTCAAGGGAGATCCGACCTACTTGCTCGTTGAGGGCAATGATGCCATCGGCAGCTACGGCATCAATGCCATCTGCACTCACCTTGGCTGCGTAGTGCCCTGGAACAGCGGTGCCAATAAGTTCATGTGCCCCTGCCACGGCTCCCAGTACGACGCCACCGGCAAAGTGGTGCGCGGTCCAGCGCCCCTCTCCTTGGCCCTGGCTCACGTTTCTGTAGACAACGACAACGTTTTCCTTAGCCAGTGGAGCGAAACCGACTTCCGCACCGGCGACAAGCCCTGGTGGGCCTGATTACCCCGATCCAGCTTTTCTTCTCCCTGTCTGTCGCCTGATCTCGTGATGCGTCGTTCCCTTTCCCTGCTGCTCGGCTCCCTGATCGCCTTCGCCGTGCTTTTGACCGGCGCCAGCCCCAGCTGGGCCTATCCCTTCTGGGCCCAGCAGAACTACGCCAGCCCCCGGGAGGCCACCGGCAAGATCGTCTGCGCCAACTGCCACCTGGCCAAGAAGGCCACCAGGGTGGAAGTGCCCCAGGCCATCTTCCCTGACACGGTGTTCAAGGCCGTGGTGGAAATCCCCTACGACGCAAGCGTTCAGCAGGTGGCCGGCGATGGCAGCCGCACCGGTCTAAATGTCGGCGCTGTGGTGATGCTTCCAGATGGCTTCACCCTTGCCCCGCAAGACCGGCTCAGCGAGGAGCTGAAGGAGGAAACTGCCGGCATTTATTACACCCAGTATTCCGACGACCAACCCAACATCCTGTTGGTGGGCCCGATCTCCGGTGATGAGCACCAAGAGATCGTTTTCCCGATTCTCTCTCCTGATCCCGCCACCGACAGCAGCATCCACTTCGGCAAATACCAGCTGCATGTGGGCGGCAACCGTGGCCGCGGCCAGGTGTATCCCACCGGCGAAAAGAGCAACAACGGCGTGTTCAACGCCTCCGTAACTGGCACGGTGTCAGCAATCACTGCCGGTGATAACGGCGCTTCCCTGGTGGAGATCACCGCCGCAGATGGCACTACGGCCACTGAAACCGTGCCGGCTGGCCCCACCATCGTGGCGGCGGTTGGTGATGCAGTAGTTGCCGGTTCACCGATCACCAACGACCCCAACGTGGGTGGCTTCGGACAGATTGATGCCGAGGTTGTGCTGCAAAACCCTGTGCGCATCTACGGTTTGCTGGCATTCTTTGCCGCAATCGCCCTGGCCCAGATCTTGCTGGTGCTCAAAAAGCGCCAGGTTGAAAAGGTTCAGGCTGCTGAAGGCTTGATCTGAGCAGCGTGCTTGCCACCTTCACCTCCCCGGGGCCCCTGGTTTTCCAGCTGGGCCCCTTTTCCTTGCGCTGGTACGGTCTGCTCATCGCCGTGGCCGTGTTGCTGGGCCTCAGCCTGGCCACCCGGCTCGGCCGGGCTCGAGGCATTGAGCCATCCCTGATTGCCGATCTCCTGCCCCTGATGGTGCTGGGAGCCGTGATCGGAGCACGCATTTACTACGTCGCCCTCGAGTGGCGCCAGTATTCCAGCAACTGGCTTGATGCGATCGCGATATGGCGCGGAGGCATCGCCATCCACGGCGCCCTGCTGGGCGGCTCCCTGGCCACGATGCTGTTCTGCCGCTGGCGCCGGCAGCCCTTCTGGCAACTGCTCGATGTGCTGATGCCCTCCGTGGCCCTCGGCCAGGCGATCGGCCGCTGGGGAAATTTCTTTAATTCCGAGGCCTTCGGCTTGCCTACGGATCTTCCCTGGAAACTGCAGATCCCCGCGGCCAGCCGCCCAGCTGAATTTTTTGAGCAGCTCTACTTTCACCCCACCTTCCTCTACGAATCCCTTTGGAATCTGGGGGTGTGCGCCCTCCTGCTGGCGCTATTTCGGGCCGCCAGTCGCGGCCGCATTCAGCTGCTGCCAGGAGCACTCAGCTGCGTATATCTGATGGCCTACAGCAGCGGGCGAGTGTGGATTGAAGGGCTGCGCCTCGACCCCCTCTGCCTGCTCTCCGAGCCGCCCTTCTGTGATGGCGGCCTGCGCATGGCCCAGCTGGTCAGCCTGCTTTTGATTTCCCTTGGCGGCGTTGGCCTCTGGTGGCTCTACCGCCGCCACCGCCCCCTGCCCGACCCCAGTGGAGTAGCCACTTGAATAACAAGCCTGTCTGGATAGTTGGTGCCGGTCCCGGCGCACCCGACTTGCTCACCCTGCGCGCCGCCCGCCTTGTGGAGCAGGCAGAGGTGTTGGTGTGGACCGATTCCCTAATCAATCCCCAGATCGCAGCCTTGGCACCCGAGGGCTGTGAGCAGGTGCGCACCAGCACCCTCACGCTGGAGCAGGTGATGGAGGTGGTGCTGGATCGGGCCCGGGCCGGCAAAACCGTGGTGCGGCTCCACGACGGTGATCCCTGCCTCTATGGCGCCATCGCCGAGCAAATTTGCCGCCTGGCCGATGCCGGTATCGGCGTGGAGGTGGTGCCCGGCTTGAGTGCTTACCAGGCCACCGCATCGGCCCTGCAGAGCGAGCTCACCATCCCTGGCCTGGTGCAGACGATCGTGCTGAGCCGCGCTGGCGGACGCACCGGCGTGCCGGAGCGGGAGGCCCTGGAGCGGCTTGCCGCCCTGCGCGCTTCCCTATGCCTCTACCTCAGTGCTCGCCACGTCGAAGAGGTGCAAACCGAGCTGCTGCGCCACTACCCCGCCGACACTCCCGTAGCCATTGGCTACCGGGTGAGCTGGCCTGATGAGTGGATCAAGGTGGTTCCCCTGGCCGACATGGCCCGGGTGAGCCAGGAACGGCAGTTGATCCGCACCACCCTCTACGTGGTGAGCCCGGCGCTGGCGGCGCCGGCGGAGGCCCGTTCTCGCCTCTACTCAGCTAGCCACAATCACCTCTTCCGCGGCGGCGCTAGCTGAAAACGTTCAGTCCGCCTCGCCATAAAGCTCCCTGGCCAAGCGCTGCCGATCGAAGCCACAGCCCAGCCGCTCGACGATCGCCTCCAGGTCGCGGGCGGCATTACCCAGGCAGCAGGTGCCCCCAGGGGAAGGGGTGACGTTGAACACAAGGCCGGGCCGGGCCGCGATGCTGGCCTCGCCGAGCATCAGCTTGCGGTTGGCCTTATCGATTAGCTGGGGTCGCACGCCGCCATAGCCCTCAGCGAAGTTGAGATCCTCGAAGCGCATGTCGGGCACGATCTTGCGAGCATCTGCCAAAAACAATCGCCGCCTCAGCCAGGGCACCTCGAACAGCAGATTTTTAAAGATGTAATTGCGGATATCGGCGATGCGAAAGAGCTGCCAGAACACGGCGAGCACTGCCCAATCGAGCCGCAGCACCTTCAGAAACTCCCAAAACGAGGCTGGTCTGTAGCGCTCCAGCAGAGGCAGCAGCAGGGCGGTAGGGCCAAAACGGGTTTTGCCAGGGGCTCGCACGTCGGGGTCGCCGTGGATGGCGGCAAAGGGCAGCTTGTCGTTCTGCACCGTGTAAACCTTGCCCCGGAGCAAATCCGGCGTGAAGTAAAAGCTGCCGGCCACGGGCAGGCAGGAATACTCCAGTCCGTAGCCCATGCGCTGGGCCATCAGCAGGCTGTGGGCTCCGGCATTCACCACCACGTGCCGGGCCCGCACCGAGCGCGGAGCCTCCCTGGCGGCGCTGGAGCAGCCGGGGGTGGGGGCCAGTTCCACCCGGTAGCCGTCGCCCTCAGGCGTAATCGCGACCACGCTGGTGCCTAGCTGCACCGTGAGCTGGCGCGGCGTTCCAGCCACCGCCGCCGCCGCCTGGGCCACGAACGAGGCCGATAGCTCCTCGTAGTCCACGGCGGTGTAGGTGCGGCGGATGCCGATCGCCACCAGCTCCTCCGGGCGCAACTCCCCCTGCACCAGTCCCACCTGGGGCTCCCACTCGGCGATCTGCGGCTTCTCGAGCAGCTCCATTGCCGGGAAGTGGGGTGAGAAGCGAGCAAAGCGCTCCCGCAGGAAGGTGCACTCGTGCTCGCCCACCCCCAGCACCATTTTTGGAGTGCGAAACACACAGAGCTCGCGGCTGGCTGGATCAAGCAGCTCGGCGTAGTTCACGATCATCTCGGCGGTGCGCTTCACCCGCACCGCCTTCTCGAGCGTGTAGTTGGTCTCGATGTCGCCGCAGTGAATCGTCTGGCTGTTGTTGGTGGCCTTGGAGTTCACCCTGGCCAGGGCGTCGTAGCGCTCCACCAGCAGGATGCGGCCCAAATCGGTGTAGCGAGCCAGTTCGAACAGCAGGGCCGTACCGCACACCCCGCCTCCCACGACCAATACGTCCACTGTCTGATCAACATCCACTGGCTGATCAACATCCACTGGCTGGCTCAAGTCCACAGGGGCCGTTGCTGGCTTGGGATCGGCTCCTTCGGGGTTGGCGCTCACGCAATGCGACTGGCTCTTAGCCCATGGTGACCGATCGACTGCCTGTGGTGTTTTAAGCTGTGGAGGTGCGGGCGATTAGCACAGCGGTAGCGCACTTCCTTCACACGGAAGGGGTCACTGGTTCGAATCCAGTATCGCCCATTTCAACGACTGGACCGCATCAAATTTGCCTGCAGAATGTCTAAATCTGCTGAGCTCGCTGTTGTGGTGTCAGATTCTCCCAATCCCGAGACCTTATCCGCCCTGCGCTGCCTGGGGCAGACGCTGCGGCAGGGCCGAGAGGTCCAAGGTCTCGAACTGGCCGTGCTGGCAGCCCGTCTAAACATGGGAGTCGAACAACTTCAGGCCCTGGAAGAAGCCGACGCCGGTCGATTGCCGGAACCGGTATTTGTGATCGCCCAGGCCCGCAGAATCGCCAGCAGCCTGGCCATCAACATCGATGGCCCCCTGAAAACCCTGCGAGATAGCGGCCAGTTTCAAACCAAGCCGATCAAGGTGGCCGAACTCACCCAGCGCGCCCCAACCAGACCGGCACAAACCAGCGGCCGACTGGCCATCACAGCAGCAATCCTGGTCGCCCTCAGTGGCGCCGGCGCCGTGGGCTGGCAGCAGTGGCAGCGTCACCAGGCCCGCCCAACCCAGCAGCAAACGCAGCCCCAGCTGCTGACCGAGATTTCCCCAGTACATAGGAGCAGGGATAGGGAAAGCGGCAGCCTCAATCCCGATCAGCTGCAACTGACGAGCAGCCAGCCCAGTTGGCTCGAAATAAAAACAAAAACCGGCACCACTCTCTTCCGTGGCACCTTCACAGGTGAGCGGAGCTTCCCCCTGGGCCAAGGGCTTGAGGTGCTGGCAGGCCGTCCCGACCTGGTTCGCACCCGAATAGGAGGCGGTGCTCCTCAACCCCTGGGACCCATTGATCAGGTGCGTTGGCGCAGCTTCAGGGCTCCGGCACCCTGAGACCAAGGCCGCAGGATTCCTGCACCACTTCAGCGCAGGATCGCAGGCTCCAGCGCTCCAAGCTGAGATCCGGAGCTGGCTCACCAGGGGCGGCCGCCAGGGGCTCCAGGTCAACGCAAACATCATTTTGCCTTGATCTCACCTGCAGGGTCGCAATCACCGCAGCGGGCCGGCGATCTAGGGCCGCCGCCAACCGCAACAGCAAGGCCATCGACGTAACGGTGCGGCGCTGGTCGCGGTCTTCGATCAGCTGCCACGACTCATGGCGCTTCTTCGGCAGGCTGCGGCGGTGATAGCGGCCAATCGCCGCCACCATCAGGTGCTCGGATTCGGAGTAGCCCAGCAGCTCGCCGTGGCGGATCAAATACCAGCTGTGCTTGTGATAAGCGGAGATATTGATGCTCTTGCCACAGGTATGCAATTGGGCGGCGGCCCAGAGCAGCTCCCGACCCGGCCCCTCGTCGTGGTGCAGCAGCCCCCGCGACTGGTCGTAGAGGCTGAGGGCATGGGCGGCCACCCGATCGGCCCGGGCCCGATCGACACCAAAGCGCTGGGCCAGGTGCAGCACGGTGCGCTGGCGAATAGTGCTCTGGAAGGCGAAGCGATCTCCCAGCAGGCCGTTGCGCAGCATCCAGTCCACGATTAGGCCCTCCCGCAGGGCCCGATCACAAACCACCAGCTCCCGCACACCGAGCATCGCCATCGCCGTCTGCAAAATCAGGGCGCCTGGCACGATGATCTCGGCCCGACGGTCGTTTATGGCGGGCAAGGCACGGCGCTGCTCCGGCGTCATAGCCAGGAGCCGGGCGGTGAGCTGGTCGATGCGCTCGCGGCTGAGCCTGTAACCCTGCAGCTTCAGCGGCGGCTTGGGATCTTCAGCAGCCGCCAGCGCCGCTAGGGCCATGGCTGTGCCGCTGGTGCCCACCATCAGCGGCTGTTCGCCCCGGCGCAGCGCCGCCTTCACCTCAGCTACGGCAGGGTCGAGGGCGCCCTGGATATAGGCCTGCAGGAAGGAGCGACGTTCAACCGGAAGGGGGTCCTGCTGACAAAACTCCCGCTGCAGGCGCACCGCGCCGATGCGGGTGCTGCTGAAGGAGCGGCCGTCGCGGCCATCGGCCAGCACCAATTCGGTGGAGCCTCCACCGATATCAATTATCAAGTGGGGCTGGTCGCCGAAAGCCATGCCCGAAAGCACACCCAAGTAGATCAATCGCGCCTCCTCGGGCCCGCTTACCAGATCCACCTCCAGGCCCAGTTGCTCCTGCAGCGCCACCAGGAAATCCCTGCCATTGGGGGCCTCCCGCACGGCACTGGTGGCCGCCGTGACGATCTGCTCCACCCCATGGCTAAGGGCCAGATCGCGATCGTGGCGCAGGGTGCGAAAAGCCCGCTCGATCGCCTCGGCACTGAGGTCACCGCTATGGGGATCCCTTTCGCCAAGACGGGTGGTGGCCTTCTCAGCCAGCACCACACTGAAACTGCTCAGCTCCGGATCCACCTCTGCCACCAGCAGGTGAATCGAGTTGGTGCCGATGTCAATAGCGGCCACCCGGCGGCGACCGGACTGCTGAAGGTTGGGGGCCTGAACCATCTAGCTCAGCAACTGCCACTGGGGGCGCTACTTTGCCACCCACGGCCCGTCCCACCGGCACACCTAGGGTGCGGCACGACGAAAAGGGGGCATGGCCAACTTGACGCGCGGCAACCGTCTGGGGGCCTGGCTGGAGCTGGTGCGCTGGCACAAGCCCAGTGGCCGCCTGATCCTGCTGATTCCAGCTGGCTGGAGCCTCTGGCTCACCCCAAACGCCCCACCGGCGCCGCTGTTGGTGGGATTGATCGTGCTGGGAGGACTGGCGGTGAGCGCGGCCGGCTGCATCGCCAACGACCTCTGGGACCGCCGCATCGACCCCTTAGTGGAGCGCACCCGCAGTCGTCCCCTGGCCGATGGCCGCGTTGGCGTTGGCGAGGCGATAGGCCTGCTGCTGCTCAGCCTTGTCGTCGCCTTGGCAGTGCTGCTGGTGCTGATGTGGGGGTTGCCCGCCGCCAGTCGCAACCTCTGCCTGCTGCTAGCAATCGCGGCCCTGCCGCCAGTGCTGCTCTACCCCTCTGCTAAACGCTGGTTTGGTTACCCCCAACTGGTACTGGCCCTCTGCTGGGGTTTTGCGGTGCTGATCCCCTGGTCCGCTGCCACCGGCTCCCTGGCCGGCGGCTGGCCCCTGGCCCTGGTATGGCTGGCCACCTTGCTTTGGACCTTCGGCTTCGACACGGTTTACGCCATGGCCGACCGGGATGACGACCGGGCCATCGGCGTGCGCAGCAGTGCCCTCAGCCTGGGCAGCCGGGCCCCCCTGGCGGTGGCGATCAGCTACGGCCTCGCCGCCCTGGCCCTGGGGCTAGCCGCCGGCCTGCAGGGATGCGGCTGGATCAGCTGGCCATTGGGTCTGCTGGCAGCAGCCGGCATGCAGCGCGAAGCCGCCCTGCTGCGCCGCCCCAACCTGCCAAGGTCCGCCTACGGCCGCCACTTCAGCCGCCAGGTGCAGCTGGGAGGGCTGCTGCTGCTTGCCCTGGTGCTGGGGCAGCTGCCATGAGCCAGGTCATACGTCAGCCCTCACCGCTGCGGCCAGGGGATCGGGTGCAGCTGGTGGCGGCAAGCTCAGCCCTGCTGGGCGAAGACGCCTTGGCGCGCCTGGAGGCGGGCATTGCCCTGCTCGAGGGCTGGGGGCTGGAGGTGGAGCGCACGCCCCTGCACGGGCGCCAGTGGGGCTATCTGGCCGGCCGAGACCAACAGCGACGCGGCGACCTGGAAGCGGCCGCCAGGCGGGGCGCCGAACTGCTGGCCTGTGTGCGGGGCGGCTGGGGAGCGGCCCGGTTATTGGAAGCACCCCTGGCCCAGCCAGCTCGCTGGCTGCTTGGTTTCTCCGACGTCACCTCCCTGCTCTGGGCCCAACTAGCCCAGGGGCAGGGAGGTGCCATCCACGGGCCGCTGCTCACCACCCTGCCCGCCGAACCCGCCTGGAGCCAGGAGCGGCTGCGGTGCCTGTTGTTTGGCGAACCCCTGGGCGACCTCCAGGGTGAGGGCTGGTGTGGCGGCAGCGCCGCAGGCCCCCTGCTAGCCGCCAACCTCACCGTGGCCACCCACCTGCTGGGTACGCCGTATCTGCCGGATCTGCGCGGCGCCATTTTGGTGCTCGAAGACGTAAGCGAAGCGCCATACCGAATCGAGCGCATGCTCACCCACTGGCGGCTTTGCGGTGGGCTGCAGCAGCTGGCCGGCATCGGCCTGGGGCAGTTCACAGACTGCGATGAAAACCCAGCCGAAGCAGATCGTTTCAGCCTCGAGCAGGTGCTACGCGAGCGCACAAGCGATCTAGGCATCCCCGTGGTGAGCAACCTGCCCGTTGGTCATGTGGCCGGCAATGCGGCCCTACCCCTAGGTGCCTGGGCCGAGCTCGATGGCAGCAGCGGCCAGCTGCGGATCAGCAGCGCGAAGCAAGCACCGCCGCTGCCACGGTGAGATCGAAGGGGGTGGTGAGCTTGATGTTGGAGGCAGGCGCCTCCAACACCTGCACCGCCAAACCCAGCCGCTCAAACAGGGCCGCATCGTCGGTGACGCTCCAGCCCTGCTCCGTGGCGGTTGCATGGGCAGCCCGCAGCTGCTGAACAGGAAAACCCTGGGGAGTTTGGGCTGCCCACAACCAGCTGCGATCTGGGGTGGCCGTGATGGTGCCAGCTCCATCCACCTGCTTGATCGTGTCGGTTACGGGGGTGGCGGCGATCACCGCTGCGCCTTGCTGCACCGCAGCGGCACAGCGGGCCAGCAGTTCTGGCTCGACAAGACAGCGAGCCCCGTCGTGGATCAGCACACCACCAGCAGCTGCCGGCAGGGCCGCCAGCCCCCGGCTCACCGACTCCTGACGGGTGTCACCACCCTCAATCCACTGCACCGGCAGGTCAGGCTGAGCTTCAGCCACGATCGCCGCTATCGCGGCTGCATCAACGGGCTGGCCCACGATGCCGATCCAGCTAATGGCGGGGCAGGCGAGGGCCGCATCGAGGGTCCAGGCCAGCACCGACCGCCCCGCCACTGGCAACAGCAGCTTGTTGCCGGTGGCCCCCATGCGGCGTCCACTGCCGGCTGCGGCGATCAGCAAATGCACAAGCGACTCCCGCGAGACGGGTCAATCCGAATCTGATCCATACAATCAGGCCGCCGAACCTGTGTCGTTTGCGATGCGCGCCCTGTTTCTGATTCCGGGCGGCAGCAGCCAGCAGCTGCAGAGTTTTGCAGCCGTTGCTGCCGTCGCCGACCAACTCCATGCCGACGTTCAGGTGGTCTGTCCGTTGGCGGCGGTTCCCCTTTGGTCCCTGCATCCAGCCGTGGAACGGGCCATGCCCTTCACCTACGAGCAGGCAACCCTTGCCGATTGGGCCAACTTGATGGGCTCGGTGCGGGAGCCTGATTTTCAGGTGAGCCTCAACCTGGCGCCCAGCCGCCAGATGGATCTGATGCTGTCGATGAGCCACATCCCCACCCGGGTGGCCAGCAGTGGCTTTTCCGCCACCGAGCGGATCACCCCCATCGAGGGCGGCTGGGCCAACCAGGCCTTTGAAGCCTTACTGCGGCCCATCGGGGTGCGGCTCGAGGCTGATTCTTTCCGGTTGCCGATCGCCCCGGCCGATCTGGAGGCCGCCAGCGCGGCCCTACCCAGTGGCGATGGACCGGCCCTGCTGCTGGCCCCCTCCGCTGCTGGCGGCGACTGGCCAGCCCAGCAATGGCAAGACCTACCCGCCCAGATCCGCAGCAAGCTGCCCAACCTGCGGACCGTGCCAGCACTAGCTGGCACTGGGACTGGAGATATGCGTAAGCGCGCCGCCCAGATCGCCAGTGCCGATGTGGTGCTAGCCAGCGACCCCGTAGCCATCGAATTGGCCCTGCTGCTCGGCCTGCCGCTGGTGGCCTTGGGCCGGGATCCCGGCAGTCTGCCCAGCCGTGCTGGGGTGCAGGGGCTCGGCAGCGCCGCCAACCTCAGCCAACTTGGCCACGCCGAGGTGCTCGCCGCCCTGGGACTGGGATAATTGGGGTTCGGGGGATAGTCAGGCCATACGATCAGCGCCACAAACCCCAGTGCCGCGATGTCGAGTGCCGTGATGTCCAGCCCAGCCCCCCTGGCCGGCCAAGTGGCGCTGGTTACAGGTGCCAGCCGGGGTATCGGTCGCGCCATAGCCCTTGAGCTGGCAGCGGCCGGCGCCCAAGTAGTGGTGAATTACGCCAGCTCCCCGGATGCAGCCGAAGCGGTCGTGGCTGAGATCACTGCTGCCGGGGGCGAAGCCTGGAGCCATCGGGCTGATGTAGCCGATGAAGAGCAGGTCGACGCCATGGTCAAAGCGGTGCTCGCTAGGGGCGGCCGGCTCGACGTGTTGGTTAACAACGCCGGCATCACCCGCGACGGCCTGCTGATGCGGATGAAAACCGCCGACTGGCAGAGCGTGATCAACCTCAATCTCACCGGCGTGTTTCTTTGCACCCGCGCTGTGAGCCGGGCCATGCTCAAGGCCCGAGGCGGCCGCATCATCAACATCACCTCAGTGGTGGCCCTGATGGGCAATCCAGGCCAGGCCAACTACAGCGCCGCCAAGGCCGGGGTGATCGGCCTCACCCGCAGCAATGCGGCTGAATTTGCAGCCCGGGGTGTGACCGTCAATGCCGTTGCCCCGGGCTTCATCGAGAGCGACATGACCGCCGAACTCGACAAGGAGCCGATCCTCGCGGCGATTCCCCTGGGGAGGATGGGCAGCGCCGCCGAGGTGGCAGGTGCAGTGCGCTTTCTGGCCGCCGACCCGGCTGCCGCCTACATCACCGGCCAGGTGCTGCAGGTGGATGGCGGCATGGTGATGCGTTAAGAGCTTGTGAGCGGCTGAGCCAACTCCTCGCGCAGCCGGCGAATCCGCTGCAGCAGGCGCAGGCGGCGACTGCGGGCGGTGAGGGTGAGGAACAGGCGGATCGGCACGTAAACCAAGGCCATCAACAGGCCGAGGGCGGCGATCAGGAGGAACACCATGCCATCGGCGGTGGTGCTTGGGTCGAGGGCCGATTCAGTGACGGCGCTTTCGAGGGTCTGCTGCAGCAGTTCTTCCATGGTTCGAAGGTACCTCCTGCAGCGAGAGCCTGCCGTCTTCCCTGAACAGGAGATTCGGCTTTCCCCACCCCGCTCCGTTGGCCCGGCGGTGGTCCGCTGTGGGACCCTGACTCCACTGAGTCTCCAGCGTTTTCATGGCCAAGCTGATCAGCTTTTCAGATGCCTCCCGTAGTGCCCTTGAGCGTGGTGTCAATGCCCTGGCCAACGCGGTGAAGGTCACCATCGGACCCCGCGGCCGCAACGTGGTGCTCGAAAAGAAATTCGGCGCGCCCGAGATCGTTAATGACGGCGTCACCATCGCCCGGGAGATCGAACTCGAAGATCCCTTCGAAAACGTTGGCGCCAAGCTGATGCAGCAGGTGGCCAGCAAGACCAAGGACTCCGCCGGCGACGGCACCACCACTGCCACCCTGCTGGCCCAGGCACTGGTCCGCGAAGGCCTCAGAAACGTAGCTGCCGGCGCCAGCCCGGTCGTGTTACGCCGCGGCATGGAAAAGGCCACAGCCCAGATCGTGGCGGGCATCGCCGAGAGGGCCCAACCCGTCGCCGGTGAAGCGATTCGCCAGGTAGCCGAGGTGAGCTCCGGCAACGACGAAGAGATCGGCCGGATGATCGCCGAGGCCATGGACAAGGTGAGCGCTGACGGCGTCATCACCGTTGAGGAGTCCACCTCCTTGGCCACCGAACTGGAGATCACCGAGGGCATGGCCTTCGACCGTGGCTACAGCTCCCCCTACTTCGTCACCGACCAGGAGAGGCGCGAATGCGTCTTTGAAAATGCCCTGATCCTGATCACCGACCGCAAAATCAGCACCATCACCGACCTGGTGCCCGTGCTGGAGGCGGTTTCCAAGGGCGGCAGGCCCCTGCTGATCCTGGCGGAAGAGGTGGAGGGCGAAGCTCTCGCCACCCTGGTGGTTAACAAAAACCGCGGCGTATTGCAGGTTGCAGCAGTGCGGGCCCCTGGCTTCGGGGACCGCCGCAAGGCCATGCTTGGCGACATCGCCGTACTCACCGGCGCCACGGTCGTTAGCGAAGACCAGGCCATGACCCTGGACAAGACCGGCCTAGCCGAGCTCGGTCAGGCCCGCCGCATCACCATCACCAAGGACAGCACCACGATCGTGGCCAGCGGTGAGCACCAGGCAGTCGTTGCTGATCGGGTGGCCTCAATCAAGCGAGAGCTCGACAACACCGACTCCGATTATGACCGCGAAAAGCTCCAGGAGCGGATCGCCAAACTGGCCGGAGGGGTGGCCGTGATCAAGGTGGGTGCTCCCACCGAAACCGAGCTCAAGAACCGCAAGCTGCGCATCGAAGACGCCCTCAACGCCACCCGCGCTGCGGTGGAGGAGGGAATCATTGCTGGTGGCGGCTGCACCCTGTTGGAGCTGGCCGAAGGGCTCAGCAGCCTGGCGGCTAGCTGCCAGGGCGATGAGCGCACCGGCGTCGAGATCGTCAAGCGGGCCTTAGCCGAGCCCGTGCGCCAGATCGCCCACAACTCGGGCGCCGATGGCGCAGTGGTGGCAGCTGAGATCCTGCGGCTGGGCAAGGGCTACAACGCCCTAAGCGGCGTCTACGAAGACCTCCTGGCCGCTGGCATTCTCGATGCGGCCAAGGTGGTGCGCCTAGCCCTTCAAGACGCGGTCTCGATCGCCTCCATGCTGATCACCACCGAGGTTGTGATCGCCGATAAGCCCGAACCCGAAGCAGCCCCCGGCGGCGACATGGGAGGTATGGGAGGTATGGGCGGAATGGGTGGTATGGGTGGAATGGGCATGCCCGGGATGATGTGATCCCAGGCTGCTCAGCCGGCCAGCACATCCCGTACATAGGCAGCAACCTGCAAATCGACCCCGGTGATTGCCGTGCCCACAACCACGGCATCAGCGCCGAGGTCGAGGGCTTGGCGGGCCTGCTGGGGGCTTGATATGCCGCCTTCGCAGATCAGACTCACCTCGTTGGGTAATTGCTGCCGCAGCAGGGGCAATAGATCCCAGGCTGGTGGCTTCTGGCCTGAGGTTGACTCCGTGTAGCCATAAAGGGTCGTGCCGACCCAGCTGCAACCCAGCTCGGCGGCACGCAGACCATTGGCAACGCTGTCCACATCGGCCATCAGCACAGCACCAAGCTCCCGCTGGGCGCGGGCGATCAGACCCTCCAAATTTTCACCCCCGGGGCGATAGCGCTCGGTGGCATCAATCGCCACCACATCGGCACCAGCAGCCCAAACAGCACGAATCTCCTCCCACCCCGGGGTGATGTACACCGAGCTGTCTGGGTAGCTGCGCTTCCATAGGCCCACGATCAGGGCCGTTGGGCAGCGCCGACGAACAGCGCCGATGTGCTCTGGGCTTTCCAGACGCACCCCAGAGGCGCCATTGCGCAAGCTGGCATCTGCCATGGCGGCGATGACATCGGGATCGCGCATCGGAGATCCCTCGGGGGCCTGCACCGACACAATCAAACCGGAGGGTTTCACTCAGCTGGCCAGGGGAAGGTGAAAGTCATCGAGCTCTTCAGCATCTGGCAGCCAGGCCCGCAGGGAAGCATGGGCAAAGGGCGCAGGAGCGGCATTGTGCGCTGCCGGAGCTAGGGCATCCTGCACAAGGGCCAGCACAGGCCGTTGCTCAACTGGTTGCTCAACTCGTTGCACGCTGGGCTCAGGGTTGGTCTCCAGGCCAGCCTGGGAGCGCAGCCACTCAGCCGCCCCTACTCCTTGGCCCACGCACAGTGGTCCGGAGATCAGGGCTTCGAGGGCCGCCAGCCCCCTGCGGTGCGCCCACTGCTGAACCAGACGCTGGGCCATGGCCTGATCCCGTTCTGCAACCGCCGCCAGCAAACGGTCCCCTAAGTCGGGACGGTCGGACGGGGGGAATCTGGAGGGCTGCGTCACGAAAGGACCTGCTAGGTGAGCTTGCGATCCAAAAGCGGCCGAATCAGCAGGAACAACCCGGCGGCCAGTATGGCGAGCACCCCTAGGCAGGTGGCGCTGCTGAGCTGGCCGTAGGGGGCCTCCAGCACCACTGCGGTGAGAGAGACCTGTCCCGCATAGGCGGCACGAATCGGTTCTATCGCGAAGGTAAGGGGATTAAGGGCCGCTAGCCAGCCCAGCCAGGCAGGCATGAACGACAACGGAGCCAAAGCGGTGCTGGCAAACAGCAGTGGCAGGTTGGCCACAAAGATCACCGCAATCAGCTCGATGTGGCCTGGCAGCGCAAAAGCGAGCCCCAAGCTCAGGGCCGTGACTGCAAAAACCAACAACAGCAAGGTGACCAATACCAGCAGCAGCCCAGCACCACCAGGCCAGCCGTAACCCAGCAATGCGGCAGTGCCCATGATCGCCAGGCTCTGCACCAAGCTCAGGGTGGTGATGTAGAGCACCGAGGCGAACACGATCGAGCTGCGCGAGCGCAGCGGCGCCACCAGCAGCCGGTTGAGGAAGCCAAATTCGCGGTCAAACATCAATGGCAGGCCGGCGTTCAGGGCCGCACTGAAGGCCGTGAACACGATCACACCTGCGCCAAGGAAGCGCCCATAGCTGATGCCGCCAGGCAGCAGGCCCGCCGGAGCCTTGGCAAACAGGGCGCCAAACAACACCAGCCAGATCAGGGGCTGCAGCACCCCCGCCACCAAGGTGGAAGGCCGACGCTGCAGCTGTACGAACAAACGACGGGTGAGGGCCAGGGTTTCTTGACTGATCTCGGCCAAGGCGGATGCCTCGGGTTGGGGGCCTGGAAGGGTTGTGGTCATCACATGCTCGCTTTGCGTTCAGCCTTGGGATCACGGCTGCCGGCCACCGCCAGCTCCGCGTCCATCAGGGTGCGGCCGGTGGCCTGGAGATAGACATCATCGAGGCTGGGGCGGCTCTGGGCGAGGGCGAAAACCGGCAGGTCGGCTGCCGCCAATTGGCGGCGCAGCTGCTCAACAACGCCATCGTGCTCAATCACCAGATTCAGGGAGTAGCCCTGGGCCCGGTTCACCACCACCTGGCGTACCCCGGCGCAATCGTGCAGCAGGCTGCGCACCCGCTCAGCTTCGTCGGCATCACTGAATTCACGCACCCTTAAGGTCACTCGATCACCACCCAAGGCGGCCTTGAGCACAGCAGGAGCGCCCTCGGCGATGACCTTGCCAGCCTCGATGATCGCCAGATGGTCAGCCAGGGCATCAACCTCCTCTAAGTAGTGGCTGCTAAGCAGCACAGTTGTGCCGCCATCGCGAAGCTGACGCAAGACGGACCAGATCGCAGCGCGACTCTCGATATCAAGGCCGACGGTGGGCTCATCGAGCACCAGCACCTTGGGGCTGTGCAGCAGGCCAGCGGCCAGATCGAGCCGGCGCCGCATTCCGCCCGAGTAGCTACCGCAACGCCGATCAATCCAGTCGGCCATGCCGAGCAGCTCGATCAGCTCGTCCATGCGCCGGTTCCGGGCAGCTGGGGTCAGGTGATAAAGATCACCCTGCAGCTGCAGCAGTTCGCGGCCGGTGAGGATCTTGTCGATTGCTACCTCCTGGGCCACGTAGCCCAACAAGCGACGCACCGCCCGGGGCTCGGCCAGGGCATCAACGCCGCCTACCCGAACGCTGCCGCTGTCAGGGGCCAGCAGGGTGCAAAGGATGCGCAAGGCGGTCGTCTTACCAGCACCGTTAGGACCAAGCAGGCCATAGAGGCTGCCGGCCGGTACTTGCAGGGAAAGGTTGTCGAGGGCAATGACGGCAGTTGCCGCCTTTTTGCCCCCGTAGCGTTTGCAGAGCTGCTGCAGTTCGATCACCGACTCAAGCCGCTCCAATCAGCCGACCAATGTAGGCAAGGCAGCAAAGGGGACGTTGAACAGTTGGGGGCCCAGCAGGGCTGCCTGCGGTAGGCGGGCCAACAAAAGCAACGCACAGATGCCGAATAAATAGAAAATCGACCAGCGGAACATGGCCTTGGCCCGTTGGGGTTCGTCAGGCTGGCTGCGTAACTGGGAGCTCAGCTGCAGCAGGCGGGCGTTGAAGGGCAGCACCATCAAGCCATAAAGCAAGCCACCCGTTGGCAGCGCCACGATCCCAAGCAGGCTCAAGCCAACAGTGGCCCAGGCGTAATGGCTGATGGCCCGAGTCGTAACCGCCACGCCCTTGACCACCGGAAGCATCGGGATGCCCACGGAGCGGTAATCGTCCTTGAGCAGCAGGGAAAGGGCCCAGAAGTGGGCTGGCGTCCACAACATCACCAGGGAAAACAACCACCAGGAAGCCCAGCCAAGGGAGCCGGTGGCAGCGGCAGCTCCCACCAAGGGCGGAATAGCCCCGGCCACCCCGCCGACCACGATGTTCTGACTGGTGCGCGGCTTGAGCAGGGCCGTGTAAAGCAGCACATAGCTGCAGAGCCCCAACAGGGAAAGGCTGGCAGCCAGGGGATTAACGCCCATAACCAGAACTGCCACCGACAGGATGGTGAGGCCAATGGCTAGGGCAAAGGCCTGGCGCTGGGCCAGACGACCAGAGGGCAGGGCCCGGCGACTAGTGCGCTGCATGCGCCCATCGAGATCCTGTTCCCAAAGGCAATTGAGCACTCCGGCCGCAGCCGAAGCCAGGCTGCCCCCCACCAGGGTGCAGATGATCGTGCTGGCGGCGGGTGCATCGCCACTGCTGAGTGCCATGCCACCGAGGGTGGTGGCGAGCAGCAGCGGTATGAGCCGGGGCTTGGCAACTTCAAGCCAGGCCGGCAATTTCACCGAGGGGCGGATCGCCGGGGCAACGGCGATTGGAGCTGTGATCGTTGCACTAACCATGAGCCACCTCGGAAGACGTTTGAGACATGGGCAAGGTCTGGCCTGAGTTGCCAAGGGAACGGGCGAGCACCGCTGCAAGCAGAGCGACCAGCAGCGCTGCCAGCAGTTGGTGGCCGATCGTCACCAGCGGCGCCTGCAGCTGGAGCTTCAAGGTCCAAATGCCCAGGCTCACCTGGGCCAGCACCAAAACGGCCGCTCCCTGGGCGAGGCCGGGCAGTTGACCCTGACCTGGGGGCAACAGCAGGGTTGCTGCAGCTAGGGCCAGCACGGCGAGAGCTGCTGGCATGGCGAGCTGGCGGTGAGCAAGCAGCCAGCGGCAGCCATTGCCGGCACTAAAACACCGATCTGCCGCCCATTGGCTGGCCATGGTTCCACCCAGCAGGCACTGGGCGAACACCAGCACCAGAGCCAAGCTCGCCAGCAGCTGCCACCAAAGCGGAGGACTGATCGAGGCCCTATCCGCCATTGCCAGGCGCTGGTAAAGGCCACTTGTGAGCGCAACCAGCAGCAAGGCCGTGGCGAGATGGGCAGTAACTAAAGGCGCTGCCAGTAGCTGGGTGACGGTGAGAGCCCCCAGGCCCCCTTGAACCAACACCAGAAATAGCGTTCCAGCAGCCAGCCAGGGCAACCAAGCGGGCAGGCGTCGCCGCCAGAAAAAACTCGCTGCCGTAAGAACCAGCAGGGCCACTCCCACTACGAAGGCATCAAGGCGGTGAAACCACTCCAAAAACACCTGGAGATTCATCTGACGACCTGGCAGGAGGCGGCCGTAGCAAAGGGGCCAGTCAGGACAGGCCAGACCCGCCTCCATAACCCTGGTGGCACCGCCGATGCCAACCAAGGCCACCAAGGCCACCACTAGATGGGAAGCAAGTAAGGCAAGCCTCTGGGTCAAAACAGGGTCCGGCCTGCTGCGAATGCTTGGGTTTAGGGGTGATTGGAGATCTGTCGTCACGGAAACGACCATCCCGGAGTCCAAAGAAGCTAACCAAGTTGATCAAAACGAGGGACTCTTAATTGCCCAGATCACGAAGTGAAAACATCAGCCCTGCTTGCCAGAGGCTGAGGCGTTGATTTGCCAACCAAGGCAAAGATCGACCCGCACATCGCAGCCAGCGGCCATAGGCTGGCTGGAAGCTCAAACAGCACCGTGCCAATTCGCACCGCCCTAGCTGTGCTCACGGCCACCACAGCCCTTGTGCTGACAGGGCTTTGGGTTGGCTACAACGTCAACATGCTGCCGCTTGGCGCCAGCAGCAATGCATCCACCTACGACGATCTATTTAAGGTTTTATTCAGCATTGGTACCGTGCTGTTTCTCGGCATCGTGATCCTGCTGGTTTACAGCTTGTTTCGATTTAGGCGCCGCAGCGGCGATGTCAGTGATGGGCTGGCAATAGAGGGAAATCTGCCCCTTGAGATTGTTTGGACAGCAATCCCCGCAGTGGTTGTTTTGTTTGTCGGTCTATACAGCTACGACATTTATGAGCGGATGGGCGGTATGGCGACGCTCAACGATCACATGGCCATGGATCACGGGGCAATGCAGCAGGTCAGTGTTAATGAAGGGGATACGGCTGGCCGGGTTTGGGGTGGTATCGGCGTAGCCGGCATGGACGCAGCGCCTTCTGGTCCGGTTTTACCTGTTGAGGTAACCGCTATGCAATTTGCCTTCATTTTTCACTATCCAGGCTCAGATATAACCAGCGGCGAACTGCATGTGCCCACCGGTCAACAAGTTGAGTTGCGCATGGAAGCCCGTGACGTAATCCATGCCTTCTGGGTGCCCCAGTTCCGTCTCAAGCAGGACGTAATTCCAGGCCAGCCAACCGTGCTCTCCTTTACCGCCACTCGGGCTGGCACCTATCCGATCATCTGCGCCGAGCTCTGCGGGCCATACCACGGAGGCATGCGCTCCAACGTGGTAGTGCACGAGCCCGATGCCTACGACAACTGGTTGCAGCAGAACACTCCCAACCGCACCACCACCTGACGACCCGCCATGACTCTCGCCAACCCAAGCGATTTCGACGGCAACCTGCAACCCCAAGGCTGGCTGCGCTACTTCAGTTTCAGCCTCGATCACAAGGTGATTGGGCTGCAATATTTGGTTTGTGGCTTCATCTTCTATTTGATCGGCGGCGCCCTAGCTGGGGTTATTCGCACGGAACTGATCAGTCCAATCTCCGATTTCGTCAGCCGTGAGACCTACAACGAGGTGCTCACCCTGCATGGCACGGTGATGATCTTTCTTTGGATCGTGCCAGTAGTGAATGGCGCCTTCGGCAATTATCTGATTCCCTTTTATGTGGGCGCCAGAGACATGGCTTTCCCCCGTCTCAACGCTGTGGCCTTCTGGCTGATTCCACCTGCGGGTATTCTGCTTATCAGTAGTTATTTTATTGCCGGAGCGGCTGCCCAATCCGGCTGGACCGCCTATCCACCCCTAAGCCTCACCACCCCAGCAGCAGGCCAAGTGGTATGGATATTGAGCGTGCTTCTGCTTGGTGGCAGCTCGATTTTTGGCGGCATCAACTTCATTGCCACCATTCTGAAGCTGCGGCGTCCTGGACTGAAGCTGATGATGCTGCCCATGTATTGCTGGGCGATGCTGGGCACCAGTGTTTTAGTTGTGCTGTCGACGCCAGTACTGGCAGGCACCCTAATTCTGCTCAGTTTCGACATCATTGCCCACACCGGATTTTTCAACCCAACGATGGGTGGAAACGTAGTGGTTTATCAACACCTTTTTTGGTTCTATTCCCACCCGGCTGTATATATCATGGTGCTGCCAGCCTTCGGGCTCGTCAGCGAAATACTGCCTATCCACGCCCGCAAACCTCTGTTTGGTTACACCACGATGGTGTATTCGATCATGGCGATCGTTTTCCTTGGCCTAATTGTTTGGGCTCACCACATGTTCACCAGCGGCACACCGCCCTGGATGCGCCTGTTTTTCACGATTGCCACCTCCTTTATCGCCGTCCCAACCGGGATCAAATTCTTCAACTGGTTGGCAACTTTATGGGGAGGCAAGATTGCCCTCAATTCGGCGATGTTGTTTTCATGCGCCTTCATCGTTAATTTTGTATTCGGCGGCATCACTGGCGTAGCCCTGGCCCAGGTGCCTTTTGATATTCACGTTCATGACACCTACTTCGTGGTGGGCCACTTCCACTACATTGTTTACGGGGGCACGGTATTTGTTATTTTCGGATCTTTGTATCACTGGTATCCGAAATTTACCGGTCGCCTGCTTAACGAGGACTTGGGGAGGCTCCACTTCCTGCTCACTTTTGTTGGTTTCAATCTCTGCTTCGCCCCCCAGCACTGGCTCGGCTTAAATGGCATGCCTCGTCGGGTTGCCGAATACGACCCCGCCTTCACCACCCTTAACCAGGTGAGCAGCGTGGGCGCCCTGTTGATGGCCATCAGCACCCTGCCACTGCTTATCAACGTGGTGGTTACGGCGATAAACGGCAAAGAGGCTGGTGACAACCCTTGGAATGCCCTTACATCTGAGTGGCTCACCAGTTCGCCGCCACCGGTTGAAAACTGGCACGGCGAGGCACCACTAGTTACCGAGCCCTACGGCTACGGCCAGCACCCGGAGACAAAAGCGTGACCAGCACCACACCCCTACAGGATTCAGTCGCCATTGAGGCTGGCCACAGCCCAGCTGGTGAGGGCCACGGAGATTTCCGCCTATTTGGCCTAGCCACCTTCTTAGTGGCAGATGGCATGACCTTCGCCGGTTTTTTTGCCGCCTATCTCACTTTCCGGGCCGTGAATCCGCTGCCGGAAGGGGGGATCTATGAGCTCGAATTGCTGCTACCCACCATCAACACGGTGGTTTTGATCATCAGCAGCTTCACCTTTCACCGCGCCGGCAAGGAATGCAGGGCCGGACAGCTGGGGGCCAGCCGCCTCTGGCTGGCAATCACTGGCGGCCTGGGCGCGATTTTCCTGGCGGGTCAGATGGTCGAGTATTTCAACCTGCCCTTCAGCCTCACCGACAACCTTTTTGCCAGCACCTTCTACGCCCTCACTGGCTTTCACGGCCTACACGTGACTCTTGGTGTGATCTGTATCGCCATCGTTGCTCTGCAAACTCGCCAGGGAGGACGCATCAGCGCCAGCGACCATTTCGGCCTTGAAGCAGCTGAGCTCTACTGGCATTTCGTTGATGGCATCTGGGTTGTGCTCTACGGAATCCTGTATCTGCTCTGAGGCGCCAAGTCGTCAACCGCTGGCACGGATGGCGATTTCCTTGCGTACCGGGCACAATTAGTTGATATATCTGCCCAGCGCAGGCCTTTTACATGGCGGCCAGGAACGGCGACAGCCCCGCGGACATGCTGGAAGGCAAGGCCCTTCTTGATCGGGCCCGCGCCCTGAGCAACCGCCCAGAGGACGAAATCGCCCGGGGCTGCGGCTACGTGGGTCCGAGCGGACGGGTGCTGAAAAAAAGTTTTTATCGAGCTTTGGTGGCTGCCAAGGGCTACCCGGTACCAAACAGCGTTAGCCGAACCGCCAGCAGCGGCCAAGGCAAGGGACGGCAAGCTGATTTCCGCACCCGGGTGCATGGCAACGGCAACCTGCTGATCGGCCACGCCTACACCCGCAGGCTGGGTTTGGAGCCGGGCCAGGAATTTCGGATCGAGATCAACCCAGACAACGGCTCGATCAGCCTGCTACCGCTCGAACCAGAAAATCCCTAGGCCCCTCTCCCCTGGCGCTCCTGCTCAGTCGTCGCCGTGGAAGCTGGCGCTGAAGGCGAGCAGGTCGATACCGCTGAACAGGAAGCTGATTCCCACCAGCACCCCAATCACCCAGAGCAGCCCCCAGGCCTGCATGGTCACGATCAGCACGCCGAGGATCAGGGTGACGATGCCGTTAAGCAAGCCCCAACCCCAGCCACTCACCCGTGTGTGACCGAGGGCCACAAGCGTCGAAACCACGCCTTCGAGGATGAAAACGATGCCGATGGCAAAGGCCAGACTGGCCACCACCAGGCCGTCCTCGAGCGGACCGCCGCGGAACTGCTGAATCATCCAGGCCCCCACCACGATGAAGAGGGTGGAAATCACCAGCCGCGAAAAGCAATACCAGCGTCCCAACTGGCGGGAGCGGGCCAGGTTGCTTACCCAACCCACGATGCCGCCCACCAGAAAGCCCACCGCCACGATCACCGTGATCCAGGCGGAAGCCAGCACCGGGAAGATCAGGGCCAGCACCCCAAGTACCAGCATCAACACCCCTTCAAACAGGGTGAAGGCCTTCAATCCCTCGCCTTTGGCCGAAAACAGACCTGAGCCCATCGCTATGGCAGCAACATCACCTGGACGGTAGTCACGCCAAGCGCAGACGTCAGATCCAGCCGTGATCAGCCAGCCAGGGGGCATTGATCGGCTCGGCCACGCCGCTGGGGCCGGTGGCAGCCAGCAAACGCTCGGTGTATTTGGCCAGTAGGTCGGCCTCCAGGTTGACCCCATCCCCCACCGCCAGCTGCGCCAGGGTGGTGCTGGCCCAGGTGTGGGGAATCACGGCAATCCAGAAACCAACACCATCGGGGTCGCAGCCGGCCACTGTCAGGCTGATGCCATCCACCGCCACGCTGGCCTTTTCGCAGACATAGCGGCCGTAGGCGGGGTTCTGCCAGGCCAGCTCCAGGCGCCAGGAGGCGGCCTGGCGGGCAATGGCACGCACCACCCCCAGCCCATCCACATGGCCGCTCACCAGGTGGCCGCCAAGCCGGTCGGCCAGGCGCAGGGCCGGCTCGAGATTCACCCTGCCGCCCCGGTCTGCCTTGGCGGCCAAGGTGGTGCGGCCCAAGGTTTCCTCGCTGACATCGGCGCGAAAGCCATCGGCCAGCCGCCCAGCCACGGTGAGACAAACCCCATCCACCGCCACGCTGTCGCCCAGGGCCAGGCTGGCAGGGGTCCAAGTAGCCCCAGGGGCAGCAGCCCACTGCAGTTGAACCCCGTGGGGAGAGCGGCGGATCACGCCTGTGGCCTGCACCAGCCCGGTAAACATCTGCTTTCCAGCCCAGGGCGATAATCCTCGCCATAATCGGCTAAAAGGCAGCGCTGAGCCATGGTTGAAATGCGCGTTGCCGGAATTGCCCTCGATGCGGCCAGTCGCAGCCCGATCGTTTTGCTACGCGATCCATCGGGCCGGCGCCAGGTGCCGATCTGGATCGACCAGGCCCAAGCCCAAAACATTTTGGCGGGACTCAGCGAAGAACCACCGACCCGACCCCTCAGCCACGACCTGATGGCCGACCTGATCGACGCTGGGGGTTTGCAGCTCGACCGGGTTGTAATTCACACGATCGAAGACAGCACCTTCCGCGCCGTGCTGAAACTCAGCCCCGCTAGCGATGGGGAAGCTGGGGCGCCTGGCGACCAAACAGCTGCCTCAAGCATCGAGATAGACGCCAGGCCTAGCGATGCCATCGCCCTCGCCCTGCGCACCGGCAGCAGCATCTGGATGCTTGAAGAGGTCGTGGCTGATGCCTCCATCCCGGTGGATGCGGAGGCCGACGCCCAGGAGCAGGACAATTTCCGCCGCTTCCTGGACAGCACCAGCCCTGCCGACCTGGTGCGCCACCTCAAACAGGCCCACCCCAAAGCCGACCAACCTGGGGATGAACCAACAGCCTGAAAACCGGCTGCGGCGCCCCTACGGCTCCGGGCCGGCGGTGTCGGCCTTCAGCTTGGGCACGATGCGGGCCCTGGGCAGCCCCGCCCAGATGGAAGCGGTGCTTAGGGCAGCCCTGGCCGCCGGCATCAACCACCTGGAAACAGCCCCTGCCTACGGGCCCGCCGAAACCTTCCTGGGCCAGGCTCTAGCGGCCCTGCAACGGGACAACCTGGGCCCCTCAGACGGCTGGCTCATCACCAGCAAACTGCTACCCGGCCCCGACCTGGCCACCGGCCAGGGGCAACTGCGCTCAATCCTGGCGCGCCTTGGCGTGGCCCAGCTCACCAACCTGGCCGTGCATGGCCTCAACCGCCCCGAGCACCTGGAGTGGGCGCTTAAGGGGCCCGGCGCCGACCTGCTGACCTGGGCCAAAGATGAAGGACTGGTGGGTCAGGTGGGCTTCAGCAGCCACGGCACGCCCGAGCTGATCGAAGCCGCCCTGAGCTCGGGGAGCTTCACGTTCTGCAGCCTGCATGTGCACCTGTTTGACCAGACCCTCCTGCCCATCGCCCGCGCCGCCCTGGCCCAGGGAATCGGCGTGCTTGCCATCTCCCCGGCCGACAAGGGCGGTCGCCTCTACGACCCACCAGCGGAGCTGCTCGCCGACTGCGCCCCGTTTCACCCCCTGGAGCTGGCCTATCGCTTCCTGCTCGATCAGGGGATCTCCACCTTGAGCCTGGGGGCTGAGCAGCCGGAAGACCTGGCCTGGGCCGCTGCCATCGGCGGGCCCTCGCCCTGGCTGAGTGCCGCGCAACGCTCAGCCCTGCAGCGCCTGGACGTCGCCGGCCGCGAGCGCCTGGGGGCGGAGCGCTGCGGCCAGTGCCGCGCCTGCTTGCCCTGCCCCAACGGCGTGCCGATCCCCGAACTCCTGCGCCTGCGCAACCTGGCCGTGGGCCACGGCATGGAGGCCTTTGCCCAGGAGCGCTACAACCTGATCGGCCGTGCCGGCCACTGGTGGGAGGAGCTCAACGCCGAGGCCTGCCGCGCCTGCGGGGCCTGCCTGCCGCGCTGCCCCCACGAGCTACCCATCCCCGAGCTGCTAGCCGACACCCACCGGCGCCTGAGCGCCTCCCCCCGCCGCCGCCTTTGGGGCTAGGGCCTGGGAGCGGCCGCATCCCAGAGGTTCTGCTGGGCCAGCTGCTGGGGCACGGAAAGGGGTGGCAGGCTCCAGCAGCGCTGCAGCAGGCCATCTCCCGGCAGCAGCAGGGCTGCTATCGACTCGGGAAAGCGCCGCGCCACCGGCGCCAGATCGGCCTGGGGCAGGGGCGGCACCAAGCCCCGGGCCAGCAGTTGCTCCAGCTGGGGCTGCTCCAGCACTGCACCGAGCCACTCCAGCGGTGGTGGCGCTGACTGTGCAGCACCGGCAGGTCGCAGCAGCAGTTGCCAGCTGAGGGGCGCGCCGCTGTCGGGCCAGATCACCGCCAGGCGCTGGTCGCGGCGCAGCAGGGGAATCAGGCGCTGCAGGGGCAGCACCGCCGCCTCAGCATCACCGCTGAGCAGCAGATTGAGGCCGTCACGGTCGTCGTAGGCGAGGGCTTGGGCCCGCAACCGCTCCAGCCGCTCAAAATCGCCGCCCATGATCTCCAGGCTGATGCGAGGGCTGGAGGGCAACACCAACCGGCCGCGCAGGCTGGGATCAAGCAGCAACTGCCAGCCCTCCTGGCGACGGGCGGCCAGGTCGGGGCGGCTGCGCAGGGCGATCACCCAGGGGCTGTAGGCCCAGGGGAAGGCCAGCTGCGCCTCACCCACCGGACCATAAAGACGGGCCACCGGGGCACTGAAGGCGGCCAGGCGAGCCCAGAGCCGCGGCGCCTCAAAGGACTGAAGTTGCTGCCGGCTCAGGCCACTGGCCCAGCCGTCACTGAGAGCAACCAAGCCAGGGGTCACCAAACCGGGGGCCGGCCTTTGGCCCAGCTCACGCACGACTTTTTGCACAGCAGCGGCATCAGCCACTTGGCGTGTCCGCCAGGGGGCGGGCAGTTGCTTCAGCCAGGCGGCTGGCAGGTCTGCTTCTGCCAGCAGCAGCTCGGGGCCAGGGGCGGAGCGGCAGGCGGCCAGCAGGCCAGCGCCAGCTCCCACCCCTAGCTGCAGCAGCCGGCGACGGGAGAGCACAGCGGGAGTAAATGCCATGGCAGCGACCCTAGGCACCGAGCTCCAGCCGGCAGGCTGCGTCGCAGGCCTCAGCCAGGGCCCCTGGCTGCCGGCCCGCCAGCTGCCAGAGCAGGGCCAGGCCGCCGGCCCCCACCCCCTCCTTGACGTAGCCGCGCTCGTAGTCGCGTAGGGCGGAGCTGCTGCAGCCATGGAAGCGCAGGGCCGCCACCTCCAGCCTCGGCCGCACCTGCCAGCGGGCACCTATGCGCTCCAGCAGCAGGGCCAGGTTGCTGCCAGCTTCCTCGGCCACCCAGGCGGTGGTGGCCACCACCAAGCGCTCCGCCAGGGCTGGCCGCTGGCCTGGCTCAGCCAGGGCTAGGGCCAGGGCCAGCACCGCCGCCATCTGGCTGCCACCGGCCAGCAGCACCGGCGTACCGCGGGCCGCCGCCGCCCCCACCAGCCCAGCAGCGAAGGCCTGCATTGGATCCCCCAACGCCGCCAATACGTTTAGAGGATCCGCAAATGCTAGGGGGTGCGCAACTCCCGTCAGATCTGCCGCCTCAAAACTCGCTGCAGCCAAACCCTGAGCCACGAGGTCCGCCTTCAGCCCGTGGACCGGTTGGCGCAAGCTGCCGCTCACTAAACCCGCCGCTGCCACCCCCAGGCCCTCGAGCACCGCCATGGCCGTGGTGGTGCCTCCGGGCACACATTCGGCCAGCAGCAACGGCTCGGCCGGATCCCAGCGCCTGCCCCAGGCGCTGCCGCGCTGCACCAGGGCCTCCACCCTGGCTGGGACAAGGGCCTGGCCCGTGCTGAGGCAGCGGGCCGGGCCGGCACTCTCCAGCCCCGGCAGGCGCAGGTGCGGCACCGCCGCCGCGATCGCACAGCCCAGATCGAGCACCCGGGTGCGCTCCAGCAGCCCCAGCTGACTCAACACCACATGGCTGATCAGGGCCGGGCTGACCCCCGCCGGCAGGGGCGGCAGGGCATGGCAGCGGGTACCACCGGGTCCCAACAGCAGCAATTCGGCATCGGCGGCCGCCGTACCCAGCCGGGCCTGAGGCGAGGCCCCAGCAGCGGAAATCCCAGGTACCGCAGCCGTATCGGTGGCGGCGAGCAGCAGCAGAGTGCGGCTGTGGCGCCAGCCCTGCTCCAGAGCCTGGGTCCAGGAATCAAGGGCCATCAGGCCGCTTAGAGGGTGGCATCAGAGGGGGTCGAGGGCCACTAGGGCCCGAAGGGAATCTGGGGGCTCTGGGATAGGGGAATGCAGGCGCGGAAAGATCCAGTAGGCCACCGCATGCAGGGCCAGCACCACGATCACGTTCTGCACCCACACCAACGCCAGCGCAGCCAGCTGCACCTGGGCCAGCTCGATCGATGCCGCCAAGCCAAGCCAGCCAGCCAACTTCTCCAATAAACCAGCAGCCGCAGTGGTGATCAGCACCCAAAGGTTCTCGCCCACCAAAACCGAGAGCACCGCCACCCTCACCAGGAAGCCAGCTGCACTGATCAGGCTGCCAACGCCCCAGCTCAGCCACCAACTGGAACGCCAACCGGCCCTGGCCCGCCAGCACCAGCCCAGCCACAGCGCCAGCAAGCCATAGGGGAAAACCACCAACGGCCCCCGGATCGGACCCATCAGGGCGACCAGCAATAGGGCGGTCACAACCAGTCCCTCCACGGCACAGCGCCAGCCATGACGCAACTGCAACAGGGCCAGGGGCAGGGGCAGGGCCAGCCGAAATAGGGGGCTGCCTACCGGCAGGTAGTAGAGCGCCACCCACAGCAGGGCGGTGGCGGCGGCGAGATAGGCCGTATCCATCAACTGGCGGGCCTGGCCGCGGTTGAGTTGGCGCCGGGACGACATCAGCGCGGTGCCGGCGCCGGTGTGACCGTGGGGGCAGCCGCCGGCGTGGCAGCAGCTCCGACCCGCTCAATCATCTCCACCTCAAAACTGACCCCCGCCGCCCGCAAGGCTTCTGTGACCGCTTCAGCCGGGGCAGCGGGATCGGCGGAGGGCAGCTGGATCGTGATGCGATAGGGGGCTGGCTTACTGCGATTGACGGCTGCCGCCTTGGCTTCCACGGGCTTGGGCTCAGGCTTTTTGGGGGAGGCAGCAGTGGCGGCAGCAGTAGGTGGGGCAGCAGCTTTTGAGGCGGGAGTGGCGGTCGCTGGATTAGGGGCAGGAGAGACCGGCTGAGCGGGCTGGGCCGGGGGCGCTGAGAAGCTGCGGGCCAGCTGGTCGCCGAAGCGGGTGCCACTGCAGCCAGCCAGCGCTAGAGCGCAAAGCAGCGACCCAAAGGTGCGGCCGGCGCCTGCCATCAGCTGTCCGCCGCCCTGATCACACGCACCGCACTGGCCCGCAAGCGGCCGGTCTTGGTAGTGGCGGGAGCTTTCTTTGCCGCAGGAGCCTTGGCTGCCGGTTTTTTCGCTGCTGGCTTTTTCGCTCCAGGCTTCCTCCCCCCAGCTTTGCCACTAGAGGCCTTTGCGGCCAGCAGCTCAACCGCCTGCTCCAGCGTGATCGTGTCGGCTGTCGTGCCCTCCGGCAAAGAAGCATTCACCTTGCCCTGCTTTACATACAGCCCGTAGGGACCGTCAAACAGTTGGATCGCCTCCTCCGCTCCCTCCGGGACTCCGATCTCCTTGAGGGCCGTGCGGCCCCCGCGCCCCTTCTTGGGCATGGCGAACAGCTCCACCGCTCGCTCAAGGCCAACCACCAGTACGTCGTCCTCTGCCTTAAGAGATCGGTAGTCCTTCTCACCCTTCCCCTTGTGATGCACCACATAGGGGCCAAAGCGACCAAGACCCGCCTCCACCCGACCACCCTCCGGGTGGTCGCCAAGTTGGCGCGGTAGACGCAACAGCGCGATGGCATCCTCCAGGCTCAGCTCCTCGGGCTTGGCGCCCTTGGGCAGAGATGCTCGCTTCGGTTTCGGGTTCTCGTCACTCACCTGGCCCCGCTGCACATACGGCCCGTACTGGCCAAACAGCAAGTACACCTGCTCTCCGCTTTCTGGGTCATCACCAAGAGACTCAGGACCATCCGCCTTTTGCCTCAGGATCAACTCCGCCTTTTCCGCATCGAGATCGGCAGGGGTGATCTCCTGAGGCAGCGTGGCCTTGAGCAGCTCCTCGCTGCCGTCTTCAGCGACGCGCTTCGTTTCCAGGTAGGCACCAAAACGGCCGATGCGCACCACGCACGGCAGGCCCTCCAGCTCAACGGTCCGGGACACACCGGGGTCGATATCGCCCTCCCGCTGCTGCACCTGGGTTTCTAGGCCCTTTTCTCCCTTAAAAAAGCTCTCCAGGTAAGGCAGCCACTGCACCTGACCGTGGGATATCTCATCGAGGGTGTTCTCCATCCGGGCCGTGAAACTGGTGTCCACCAGATCCGGGAAGTGCTCCTCCAGCAGGGCCGTCACGGCAAAAGCCGTGAAACTCGGCGTGAGGGAGTTGTTCGCGAGCGTCGCGTAACCGCGATCCACGATCGTGCCGATGATCGAGGCATAGGTGGAAGGCCGGCCGATGCCCTCCTTCTCAAGCATCTTCACCAGGGCCGCCTCGCTATAGCGAGCGGGGGGCTGGGTTTGGTGGCCGAGCGCCTCCACCGACTTGCAGGCCGGGCTGTCGCCCACCTTCAGGGCCGGCAGCAACAGCTCCTGTCCTTCAAGCGCCGCGTCGGGATCGTCGCTGCCCTCCACGTAGGCGCGAAAGAAACCAGCGAAGTCGATGCGCTTACCCGACGCCCGAAACTGGGCTGGGCCCAGGCCGCCGCCATCGGCCTCCAGTTCCACCGCGAGCATCGTCAGGCGGGCATCAGCCATCTGGCTGGCCACCGTGCGCTTCCAGATCAGCTCATAGAGGGCCAGATCCTTGCCATCAAGTCCAGTGGCGTTTGGCGTGCGGAACGCCTCTCCCGCTGGGCGAATCGCCTCGTGCGCCTCCTGCGCGTTGCGAGCCTTGGTGGAAAACTGGCGCGGGCTGGGGCTGAGGTAGTCCTTCCCGTACTTCTCGCTGACGCAGCTACGCGCCGCGTTGATCGCCTGCTCGCTGAGGTGCACCGAGTCGGTGCGCATATAAGTGATGAAACCGCGCTCGTAGAGGCCCTGGGCCGTGCGCATGGTTTCCCGGGCCGAGAGCCGCAGCTTGCGGTTGGACTCCTGCTGCAAGGTGCTGGTGGTGAATGGCGGCACTGGCTTTCGCACCGTGGCCTTCTCCTCTACCGAGCCCACCTGCCAGGAATTCGCCTGCACCTGCACCTCGAGCTGCCGCGCCTCCCCCTCGCTCAGCAGCCTCACCTTGCTGCCGTCCTTCAGGCCGCCGGTGCTCTCATCGAAGTCGGAGCCTCCCGCAATACGCTCCCCTCGCAAATGGCTGAGCTTGGCCTCAAATACACCTTCTCCCTGCTCCAGACGGGCCTTGAGGTCCCAGTAGCTGCCGCTGCGGAAAGCACGCCGCGCACGCTCGCGCTGCACAAGCAAGCGCACTGCCACCGACTGAACCCGGCCGGCGCTCAAACCCCACGCCACCTTTTTCCACAGCAGTGGCGAAAGGGTGTAACCCACCAACCGATCGAGGATCCGACGCGTTTCCTGCGCATGCACCAGCTCCATATCCAGCTCGCGGGTCTCCTCTAGAGCACGGCTGATCGCCTCTTTCGTGATCTCGTGAAACACCATCCGCTTCACAGGCACCTTCGGGCTCAGCAGCTGCAGCAGGTGCCAGCTGATCGATTCACCCTCACGGTCTTCGTCAGTCGCCAGCAGCAGCTGGTCCGCACCCTTAAGAGCATCCTTCAGCTCCTTCACCACCTTCTTCTTGTCCTTCGGCACCACGTACAGAGGCTCGAAGTTGGCGGCGGTGTTCACTCCCAGATTTGCCCACTTCTCACCCTTATGCGCCGCAGGTATCTCGCTGGCGTTATTGGGCAAGTCGCGGACATGCCCCATCGAGGCTTCCACCTTGAAATCCTTGGGAAGAAAACCCCGGATCGTGCGGGCCTTCGTCGGACTTTCAACAATGACCAGGGTGTGACCCACAGGCACGCGGTGAACCGCTACCTCTTTATCGCATCGAGCCCAAGTTGACAGCCAGGCGCAGCTACAGTCACCCCATCACAGCTCCCACCTCGCGGTCCCCTCGCTGATGTTCCTGCTGGGCGCCCTCTCCTCCGTGGCCGATGCGATCGGCAGTGGTGCCGGAACGGGAGGATTAAATCTCCAGCTCAACGCTGGCGCCATCGCCCCGGAGGCGGCGGTGCTGATCGCACTGCTCACCTGCCTGCTGGTGGATCTCGCTGGCGAAAAGGCGGCCAGCCGCTGGGTTCCACCGATTTGTTATGCAGGCCTGGGCAGCGCCCTAGTGCTGCTTGCCCTGCAGTGGAACACCCCCGACCTGCAGCCCGCCTTCGTGGGCTCCTTCCTGGCGGACAACCTGGCGATTGCCTTCCGATCCGTGGTGGCGGCCTCCACCTTGATTTCACTGCTGCTCAGCTGGCGCTACGTAGAGCAGAGCGGCACGCCGGTGGGTGAATTCGCCGGCATCCTGCTGGCTGCCACCCTCGGCGCCATGTTCCTATGTGGCGCCACCGATCTAGTGACAATTTTCGTGTCGCTGGAAACCCTCTCTGTGTCTAGCTATTTGCTGGCTGGCTACATGAAGAGGGATGCCCGCAGCTCCGAGGCAGCACTGAAATATTTGCTGGTGGGTTCGGCCGCCGCGGCTGTATTCCTCTACGGCGCCTCCCTGCTTTACGGCCTCACCGGCGGTGCCACCGGCCTTGATGCCGTAGCCCTGGCCCTGCGCACCAGCGCCTCGCCCGTTACAGCCTTGGCCCTGGTTTTCGTGCTGGCCACGGTGGCCTTCAAGATCGCAGCGGTGCCCTTCCACCAATGGACCCCCGACGTCTACGAGGGCTCGCCAACGCCGGTGGTGGCCTTCCTTTCGGTGGGTTCCAAGGCCGCCGGCTTTGCCCTGGCCCTGCGCATCCTGGTGGGCTGCTTCGAGAGCTTTGATGCCCAGTGGAAGCTGCTTTTCACCGTGCTTGCGGTGCTCAGCATGGTGCTGGGCAACGTGGTGGCCCTGGCCCAAACCTCGATGAAACGGATGCTGGCCTACAGCTCCATCGGCCAGGCCGGCTTTGTGATGATCGGCCTGGTGTGCGGCACCGAAGACGGCTTCGCCGCGATGGTGCTCTATATGGCGGCCTACCTGTTCATGAATCTGGGCGCCTTCGCCTGCATCATCCTGTTCTCGTTGCGCACCGGCTCCGACCGCATCGCCGATTACGCCGGCCTTTATCAGAAGGATCCGCTGATCACCCTGGGCTTAAGTCTCTGCCTGCTTTCCCTAGGTGGCATACCGCCGATGCTTGGCTTCTTCGGCAAGATTTATTTATTTTTTGCCGGCTGGGCCGATCACCAATACCTGCTGGTGGTGGTGGGTCTGGTCACCTCGGTGGTATCGATCTACTACTACATCTCAGTGATCAAGATGATGGTGGTAAAAGAGCCCCAGGAAGCTTCAGATGTGGTGAAGGCCTACCCGGCGATCAATTGGTCTGTGGCTGGCCTGCCCGCCCTGCGCACCGCCCTAGTGGGCTGCGTGATTGTCACCGCCGTGGGTGGCATTCTCTCCAACCCTCTGTTCACCTGGGCCAGCCAGGCTGTTACCGGCACGCCGATGCTCGTTCAGGCCATTGGTTGAACACGGGTCATTTGTTAAGAACAGGGCCGCGATTTGATGGGGGATCCCGTTGCCCAACTTGAGGGCGTAGACAAGGTTTATGGCAGCGGCGAGATGGCCGTTAAGGCCCTCGATGGTGTGGATCTCACCGTCAATAGAGGGGATTACTTAGCAGTAATGGGAGCGTCCGGCTCCGGCAAAAGCACGGCCATGAATATTCTCGGCTGCCTCGACCGCCCCTCCAGCGGCAGCTACCGGCTCAACAACACCCCGGTGGAAGACCTCAGCGATGACCAGCTCGCTGATTTGCGCAACCGAGACCTGGGCTTTGTGTTTCAGCAGTTCCATCTGCTGCCCCAGTTGAGCGCCCTCGACAATGTGATCCTGCCGATGGTTTACGCGGGGGTGCCTGCGGCTGAGCGGCGCCAACGGGCCCAAGCGGCCCTCGAGCGGGTGGGGCTGGGTCAGCGGCTAAATAACAAGCCCAATCAGCTCTCGGGCGGCCAGCAGCAGCGGGTAGCCATAGCCAGGGCGATCATCAACCAGCCCGCCCTGCTGCTGGCCGACGAGCCGACCGGGGCCCTGGATTCCCAAACCACCGCCGAAGTACTCGACATCTTCGATGCCCTGCATCGCGGCGGCATGACCGTGGTGATGGTTACCCACGAAGACGACGTGGCTGCCCGGGCCGAGAAAATCGTGCACTTCCGCGACGGCCGGATCCTCAGCTAAGGGTGCGTGGCCGCTCCAATCTCTCCAATAGCTGCCCCATCAACAGGGCGATGGCATCGCTGCCGGCGGCCCCCTTGCCCGGGTCTAGATCACCAGGATCAACCGCCACCCAGCCGCCGTCGCCGGGCAGCCGCAACTCGAAGTGCAGATGGGGTCCGCTGCTCAAGCCCGTGCTGCCGACCCGGCCGATTACCTCGCCCTGGCGCACCCGATCACCCTCCTTGACGTAGAGCTCGCTGAGATGGCCGTAGAGAGTGCGGCGCCGCGGCCGGTCGTGTTCGACCTCAACCGCCAGGCCATAGCCACCCGCCAGGCCACTGCTCACCACCAAGCCGCCCAGGGCTGAAACCACTGGCGTGCCTTCTGGAGCCGCCAAATCGCGGCCCGCGTGCATCAGCCAGCTGCCCAGGATCGGGTGCAGCCGGTAGCCGAAGTTGCTGGTGGTGACCGCCGAACCAATAAGAGGAAACAGCAGCTTGCGGTTGCCGTTGCCACCGATCGGAGCCGGGCGGGGCGTAACCCCAAAGACATCGGCAAGGCGAAAGCTACCGCCAGCGCCGGCCAGCAGGGCCGAAACCGGCACCGTGAGCGGCGGCAGCAAGCGACCTTCGCCGTCATAGCGGCCAAAAGATTCAGCGCCCGCTACTCCGCCACTTACGCCGTTGTTGGTACGGCCGCGCCAGCGCACCACCAAGCCCCTGCTGCACTCCTGCTGGGAAAGGGCGCCGCTGCGACAGGCCTGCTGGTGGGCAGGAACGTTGAAGGGGGTCGTGCCGGAGCCCGAACGAATCCGGGCCCGCTCCACCGGACTAACCACCCCATCACGCACCAGCTCATCGAGGGAGGCATCAAAACGGGCCGGCGGCCGGCTCGGCAGGGCAGCCGGATCGGGACGCAGCGGCTGGGCCAGGGGCACGGGCGGTGGCGCTGGCGGCATCTCGATTGCCCGCTGGGGGTTGGCTCCAGCGGCAGCAGGCGAAGGGGCAAGGCCAGGACTGAGCTGGTCTTGCCCCCAGGCCAGGCCCACTCCCAGCAGGGGGGATGCCATAAAGGGCAGCATCCCCACCAGGGCCCGGCCCCGGCGCAGGGGGCTTGGGGCAGCAGGATTTAGGGGGGCTTGCCCCGGTGGCTGGCGATCGCGCATAGGCGCCATTGTAAAAATCCTGCCTAACCGCGCCCTTGCCGAGGAACGGCCTCAGAAGTGGCGCTGGAGGGCCAGCTCCCGCCCCTGCCGGCCGAGGCGCAGGCGGCCATCGGCATGCAGACCCAGCACCTGCCAAAGCTCACCGTCGTGCAACCAGCCCGCCCCAGGGCGCCACAGCCGGGCCTCGGCGGCAGCGCGCACCTGGCAAGGCTGCTGGGCATGGGCCGCAGCCCATTCCAGGCCGGCAAGCACCCTGGGCAACAAGCGCTCTGGCCGCGCCAGGGGGTGGCCCTGGCGGCAGCCGAGGGCCTCTGCCACCGACAGGGCTCCAGGCGGCACCCGGTTGCAACCATTAAGACCAACCCCAACCTGGGCCGCGCGGATCCGCTGGCCCCGCAAGCGCATCCGGGGCAGCAACCCCGCAATTTTGCGATCCCCCACGAGTAGATCGTTGGGCCACTTGAGTTGCACCGCAAGCCCCAGGGCCTCGAGCTGCTGGGCCAGCCCCACCGCTACCGCAAGGCCCAGGGAGGCCGTTCCAGGCAAAGCCCCAGCCCAAGGAATGGCCGCACTTAGCCAGATCCCGCCCGCCGGCGACAACCAGGGCCGCCCCTGCTGACCGTGGCCAAAACGCTGGCGCCGAGCTGTTACCGCCAGCCGCTGCAACGACATGCCTGCGGCCTGGCGTCGCTCCAGCCAGCGATCAAGTTCGATCTCGGTGCTGGCACACACCGGCAGGCGGCGCAACTGCCAGCTCAAAGGGTGGCCAGCCAGGCACCGATGCGGGCCGCACCAGCCTCGAGGTCAGCCACCGGATGCACCAGGGCAAGGCGCAGCCAGCCCTCGCCTCCGGGGCCAAAGCCATTGCCAGGCGTCAGGGCCACACCGGTGGCCTCGAGCAAGGCTGCACAAAAATCCTCGCTGCCCCAGCTGCGCTGGCGCGCCTGGGGCGGCAACTCCAACCACAAATAGAGCGCCATTGAGGGCCGCCGCACCGGCCAGCCCACCGCCTCAAGGGCGTCAGCCATGCGATCGCGTCGCTGCCGATATTCCTGCCGCAACTGACCAGGCCAATGCGGAGCCTGCTCAAGGGCCGCAATTGCCCCGGCCTGCAAGGCAAGGGACTGATTGAAATCCACCACCCCCTTGAGCTGGCGCAAGGCGCTGATCAACCACTCGGCACCGATGGCGAAAGCCAGCCGGTAGCCCCCCAAACACCAGCCCTTGGAAAAGGAGAAAAACTCAATCCCGCAGTCGCGCCAATGGGGTGCTCGCAACAGGGCCGGCGCCTCGCCATCGAGGGCCAGATCCACGTAAGGGTTGTCGTGGGCCAGCACCAGCCCATGGCGAAAGGCCCTTTCCGCCGCTTCATCCAGCCAGACCTGCTGACCCGTAGTTGCAGTGGGGTTGTGGGGGTAGCCGAGCACCATCAACTTCAAGTCGTCCCACTGCTCTGGGCTGAGGGCATCAAAATCCGGTCGCCAGCCCGCCTCGGGATCTAGCGGCAACAACACCGGCTCAGCGGAAGCCAGGTGTAAGCCACCCAGGTGGGAGGGGTAGCAGGGGTCGAGCAGCAGGGCCCGATCACCCGGGTTAAGCACCGCCAGGGGCAGGTGGGCCGTGCCCTCCTGGGAACCCACCAGCAAAAGCACCTCCGTCTCCGGATCCACCTTCACCCCAAAGCGACGCTGGGCCCAATCGGCCACTGCCGAGCGAAAGGGCAGGGTCGCTGCGTGAAGGCAGTAGGAGGCGCTGGCGGGCTGACCAAGCTGGGCAGCGATCGCCTCGATGGCTGCCTCGGGGGGTTGCAGATCGGTGGAGCCGAGTGAGAGATCGAGGAGTGGGGATAGGCCCCGGATAGCGGCACGAGATGCGTAGGCCGATTTGCGCTGGTCATTGCGGGCGAAAACGCCGCTGCCAAGACGCGACAGGCGGTCAGATATGGGCATCCACAAAAGCCTGTAGCTGCGGTTTTGCCATGGCACCCTCGTGGCGTGCCAGTTCCTTGCCGTCTCGGAACAAGATCAGGGCGGGCAGTCCCTGGATCTGCAAGCCATCGCGAATCTCTGGGTTGGCGTCTGCCTCGAGCTTGCCCACCACCAGGCGACCCGCATATTCAGCAGCCATCCACTCCATCATTGGAGCCATCAGCCGGCAGGGACCGCACCATTCGGCCCACACATCCACCAGCACGGGCGTTGAACAATCGGTCACCTCAGCTTGGAAATTGGCATCGGTGAGATGAGCGACAGACACAACAACAGCCCTTAAAAACGTATGCGTACGGCGATTGTATGAAGCGGGGCAGCCGGCCGGAGACGAACTGCCAAGCCGCTCAAAGTTTGTCGATCGAACGCTTGAGCTCCTCGAGCTCCGGGTCTACCTCGCTCACCTTTACCGGCTCGAGCTGGGGAGCAGCTGAGCTTCCCAGGGGCAGGGATACCGGTGTCCCACCTGCGAGGCGATTTTTCAAAGCCGCCAATTCATCGTCAACCTCGGGGGCCCCTTCAAGCGCCGCAAACTGACTCTCCAGATCTGCTCCAGCCAGCTCAGCGGCGGCTTGGCTGCGAGCCTCCAGGGTCTGCACCTTTTCCTCCATGCGCTCAAAGGCAGCCATGGAGCTGTTGGTGCCGAGGCTGCCCACGGCGCTCTGCAGCTGCTCCTGGGCCTGGGCCGCCTGGGCCCGGGCCTTGAGCATGTCCTTTTTAGTTTTGGCCTCAGCGATCCTGCTCTCAAGTGACACCAAGCTCTTTTTGAGCTGGTCCACCTGACCCGCCTGGCTCTGCAGCTGGTTGTTGAGGGCAGTGGCGGTGTCCTGGCAGGTTTTGCGGCGCCCTAGGGCTTCGCGGGCCAGGTCTTCCTCACCCTTCTTGAGGGCCAGTTCAGCGCGCTCGTACCACGTTTTAGCCTGGGAATCGGCCTGCTCGGCCTGGTTCTGGATGCGCTTTTGGCTAGCGATAGCAGTAGCCACCGCCTGGCGAAGCTTGATCAGGTCCGACTGCATGTCGGCCACCGATTGATCCAAAATCTTGGAAGGGTCCTCCATCGCGCCTACCGCCGCATTGGCGTTGGCGCGGATCAGGCGGCTGAGGCGGTCAAAGAAGCCCATCGGAGGCTGCAGGGGCAAGGCTTGAGGTTAGCCAGGGTTTGGCTTGATTCACCAGCGGGATTGCCGCACCGCCGATAGGGTCAAGCCATGGCCAAGGCCCCCCGACAGCAAACCCGCCAACTCGGCAATCTGAGCCTGCTGATGCCGCCACCCCGGCAGCCCGCCAGCGCCCTGGCCAGCTGCCTGAGGGAATTGGAGCAACGCTGGCAGCAGGGCGGACACCTGGCAGCCCTATGGCAGGCCTGGCCCCGCATCGCCGGCGCCCAGCTGGCACCCCACTGCCGGCCCCTGCGGCTGCACAGCGGCCTGCTCACCGTGGGCGCCGCCCCTGGCCCTTGGCTGCAGGCGCTCCAATACAACCGCCACCAACTGCTGGGGGCCCTACGCGCCAACGGCTTCACCGTGCGCGACATACGCCTGGAGCAGCACCACCCCAGCGCCGCCGTAGCCCCCGGCCGCCAGCAGGAGGAAGAGGTGTGGAGCGTCCATCCCAGCCGGGTGGACGTCCACGGGATGGCTAGCTGTCCCCGCTGCACCAGCCCGGCCCCCGCCGGTGAGATGGCCCGCTGGGGCCATTGCAGTTTCTGCCGGCAAAAGCAGCTGACCCAGTCTTTAGAAGGCGCGCAGCCTCAGTAGCGCTCGGGGCGCTGCAGCCGCCAGTCGGCGGCCACCCCCTGCCGCTGCAGCTGAGCCGCCCGCTGCTCCAGGCGACTGCGCTCCAGACGCCAGAGGGCATAGATACCGCGGCGACTTAATAGCTGGGGTTTAAGTCCCTGCCAGTGGGGCTGGGCGGCGGTGCCGGAATCAATCACCACCAACACACTTGGCTGCTGCGCCGACGTGCTGGCGGGTTGGCCTGGGCGGCTCTCATGCCGGAGGCGATCGGCCAGGTTCAACAGGTGCTGGGGCTCATCACCCTCGAAGATCACCACCCGGCGGCTGTAGTAATGCAGCGAGGGTTTGAGCATGCCGAGCATCGCCAGCGGCTCGCTGGGCCTCCGGGCTGAGCGGGCCTCAGCCGCGAGCTCCCTCACTGGGGCGGCCCGCAGCCGATCCCCCAACTCCACCAGCGGCAGCAACACGGCCGGCACAAATGCAGCAAGCGGCAGCTGCAGGGCCAGCAGGCCCGACAGAGCGTCCTTGCGCCAGCCTGCCCAGGCCCCCAGCAGCAGGGCTAGGGCCCAGAAGGCCGCGGCCAGGGGCACCCAGGGCGCCGCCAACAGCTCAGCCACCAGGCTGGGCATCTCGGGGGCCTCAATCAGCGGCAGCCAAAGGGGTCCTGCCGCGAAGCCCCCGGCCACGACCGCCGTGAGCAGCAGGCTCAGCCACCAGGCCCAGCGCCGGCCCCGCTGAGCAGCCAGGGCCACCAGCAGGCCCGCCGCCGGTGTGGCCGGCAGCCAGTAGCTGGGCAGCTTGGTGGCGGCCGCAGTGAAAAACAGAAACACAGCCAGCAGCCAGCAGGCGGCGAAGCGCTGCAGGGAGAGCTCGGGCGCCAGCGGCTCCGCCGGCAGCCAGCGCCAGCGCAGGCGCCCCAGGCCCTGGGCCAGCCCCAGCAGCAACAAGGGCGTGACCGGCAAGCTGGCGATCACCAGCACGGGCACGAAGAACCACCAGGGAGCCTGGTGGTTGTTCACCACCGCGGTGAATCGCTGCAGATTGTGATAACCAAAAAAGCTCTTCCAGAACGGCTCCCCCTCTACCAGCAGCGCCAGTCCATACCAGGGCAGCGCCACCAGGGCGGTGAGTGCCAGTCCAGGCAGGGGCCGCAGCCGCGCCCACAGCCCGCCCAGATCCGCCTGCAGCCAGCCAAATAAAAGGAGGGTGAGCCCCAGCAAAAGCACCGCCACCGGCCCCTTGGCCAGCACCGCCAGCCCCAGCACCAGCCAGGCCTGCCACCAGCGGCGCCCGCCTGCGGCGTAGCAGCGCCAGCTCAGCAGCAGGCTGAACCCCAGACACCCAGCCAGTAGAGCATCACTCACGGCGATGCGGCCCCACACCAACGCCAGGGGCGAAAGGCCATAGGCCAGGGCGGCCGCCAGCGCCGTGGCCCCTGGGGCCCGGGAGCGCTGGGGCCAGCGCAGCAGCGTGTGGGCCAGGCCCAGCATCAGCGCCACGCTGGCCAGGGCCGAGGGCAGCCGCGCCGCCCAGGTGCCCAGGGGGTTCCAGGCCTGCTGCCCCGGCAGGGCATAGAGGGCCCCCATCAGCCAATAAACAAGCGGCGGCTTGTCGTAGCGGGGCAGGCCGTTGACCCGGGGAATCAGCCAGTCGCCCGTTTCAGCCATCGCCCGCGCGGAGGCGGCGAACAGCGGCGGTGTTTCATCCACTAGCCCCGTGCTGCCGAGCTGCCACACGAACAGCAGCAAGCCGATCGCCAGGGTGCCGAGCAAGACGAGGCGATGGCGGGTCAGCGTGGCCGGTGGCGGCTCAGCGCTTAGCAGATCTGGCGTTAAGCGCTGTGGCAGAGGGCGTTTTGCCGAAGCATTCAACGTACTGAAGCGACGTGCGCCCGCTGGTGGCAAGCCGGACCTGGCAGTTCCTACCAACCGCCATCAAACAGATCGACGATCTCGGCGGCGGCTAGCTGATCACAAACGGTTCACCTGCCGCATGGCCGTGAATGCCCCATCTCAGTCAGCTCAGCCCCGCCAGCAACCACGCCTCCACCCGCTCCGCCAGCACCGCCCGCGTGGCGTTGGCCTCCACCCAGGCCCGGCAGGCGCGTCGCTCGATCGCACCCACCTGTGCCACCGCCGCCGCCAGGGCCGTCACGTCATCAGGCTCCACCAGCAGTCCAGTGAGACCGTGCTGCACCAGCTCGCCGGGGCCGCCGCGGCGATAGGCCACCACCGGCACACCGCAGGCCAGCGCCTCCACCACCACGTTGCCGTAGGCCTCATTCCACTTGGGGGTATTCAGCAGGGCCTGGCAATGGCCGAGCTGCTGCTGCAGCTGATTGGTGGGCAAGAAACCCCGCCACTGCAGGGTGCCAGCCGGCACCGACGCCTCCACAGCTGCCGCATAGACCTGGTCTTCCACCAAACCCCACACCGCTAGGGGTAACCCCAGCTGGGCCGCCGCCGCCGCCGCGTCCTCCAGCCCCTTCTCCGGCGCCACCCTGCCGGCCCAGCCGAGCAGCGGCTCAGGCTCGGCGCAGAAGCCGTAGGCGTCTAGGTCAAAGCCATTGCCCAGCACCACCGGCGCCTGGGGCAAACGAAAATCCTCCGCCTGCACGCGGGTATGAAAAGCGAGGCGCCGCTGATCCCAAGCCGCCAGCTCGGCAATCGCCAAATCCATGGCCTCACTCACCGAACCCATGCTCACCAGGTGAAACAGGGGCAGGGGCGCTAGGGGGGTCAACCAGAGAGGCAGCCAGTCGTAGGCCAGGTTGATCACCGCCTCAAAGCCGGCCCCAGGCCCCTCCAACAGCGCCCGCCGCCAGAAGGCCTGCAGCAGGCCATCGGCCGGCATCGTGATCGCAGCACTGCGCTGCTGGTGCTGGGCGCTGGTCTGGGAGCTGCCGCTACAGGTCCAAAGTTCGGCGGCGAGGCAGGAGGTGGGCAACACCGACTCCTCGGCCGCCAGCACCGTCACCCGGTGGCCCCGCGCCAACAACCCCGCTACCAGGGCACAGGCCGTGAGCTCCACCCCACCGCCGCGGCCACTGCCCAGGGCTCCCACCGGAGTACTCACCACCAGGATCCGCATCACGGCTGCTCCAGCAGGGAGGTACCGCGCCAGAGCTGCTTGCGCCGGTTGATCAACAGCACCGACACCAAGGCCAGCAGGGCCCCGAGCCACTGCAGCGGCTGCAACTGCTCATCAAGCAGCAAAACCCCGCAGAGCAGGGCGAAGACGGGAGTTAAGAAGGTGAGAGCGGTGAAACCCGTGAGGTCACCACTGTTGGCAAACCAGAAGAAGAGGCCGTAGGCCAGGGCGCTGCCGAGCACGGTGGCGTAGGCCATCAATCCCCATTCTCCCAGGCTCCAGCTGGGCAGTAAGGCCCCCTCCCAGGCGACCCCGCCCAGCAGCGGCAGGCCACCAAGCAGAAGGTGCCAGCCGGTAATTGCCACCGGATCGCTCTGGCGGCTGGCGTAGCGACTAAGCACCGTGCCGATGGCCATCGCCGCCGCCGCCGCCAGCATCCACAGCTCCCCATGGCTCCAGGCCTGTTCGCCAAGGGCGACGGGACCATCGAGCCACCAGTGGCGCAGCACCGGTGCCGGCAAACCCAGGCAAAGGATGCCGAGCAACCCCAGCAGCAGGCCCACCCAGCCCACCGGATTGATCGCCTCCCCAAACAGACTGCGGGCCAGCAGGGCCACCAGCAGGGGCTGGGAATCAATAAGTACCGAACCCAGGCCCGCTCCGGTCTGGCCCAGGCCCCGGGCCAGTAGCCCCTGGAAGAGGCTGCCGTCCACCAGGGCAAAGGCCAGCAACCAGGGCCAATCAACGGCAGCGACCCGCAGGGAGCGGCCCAGCAACAGGGCGGCCAGCAGCACCAGAACCCCCGCTGGCAGCAGCCGCAGGCTTGCCACCTGCAGGGGACTGCCGGATTCCAGCAGGGGCCGCATCGCCGCCATCGCCGTGCCCCACAGCGCAAAAGGGAGCAACATCAAGGGCCATCGCAGGGCCTGGGGCATGGGCTTCCTGGCCGGCGAAGGCTTTGTTTTTAAGATCCAACCACTTCACCTATCCCAAATGCCCTGGCCCTGGCGCCGCAAGACCCGTCGCACCCTGGCGCGCATTGCCATCGAAGGACCAATCGCCGGCCCCACCCGCAGCCGGGTGCTCAAGGCCCTGCGCCAGGTGGAGCAACGGGAGTGCCCTGCTCTTCTGCTGCGCATCGATAGCCCCGGCGGCACCGTGGGCGACAGCCAGGAGATCTACAGCGCCCTAATGCGCCTGCGAGAAAAGGGCTGCAAGGTGGTGGCCAGCTTCGGCAACATTTCCGCCTCAGGCGGGGTCTACATCGGAGTTGCCGCCGAAAAAATTGTGTCCAACCCAGGCACGATCACCGGCTCGATCGGCGTGATTCTGCGGGGCAACAACCTCTCCAAACTGCTGGAGCGGGTGGGCGTGAGCTTTGAAACCGTCAAGAGCGGCCTCTACAAAGACATTCTTTCGCCGGATCGCGCTCTCAGCGAAGGTGAACGCAAGCTGCTGCAGAGCCTGATTGATTCGAGCTACCACCAGTTTGTGGAGGCTGTAGCAACGGGAAGGGGGCTTAACCAAGAAACGGTGCGCGGCTTCGCCGATGGCCGGGTGTTCAGCGGCGCCCAAGCCCTGGAGCTGGGTTTAGTAGATGTGCTCGGTGATGAGGAGACGGCCAGACGACTGGCCGCTGAGCTGGCTGGCCTCGACCCTGAGAAAACCCGCCCAACAACCTTTGGCAGCCCGCCTAAACGCTTTGGCGGTGTACTGCCAGGCCGCAGCCAACTGCGCCAGCTGATCGAGAGCTTCAGCTTGGAACTGGCCTGGAACGGTCAACCCCTGTGGCTCTACAGGCCATGAATGCTGGTTTTGAGCTGCGGGCCCTACGCGGGGCAACCACCGCCGAGGCGAACAGCACCGCGGCGATTCAGGCCTGTGTCAAGGAGCTTGTGGATGCCCTGATGGAGCGCAATGGACTCCAGGGAGAGCAGCTGGTGTCGGTGACCTTTTCCGTAACCCGGGATCTGGATGCCTGTTTTCCGGCGGCCATCGCCAGGCGCCAGCCAGGCTGGGACCAGGTGGCTTTGCTCGATTGCCAGCAAATGGAAGTAGCGGGCGATCTGCCTCGCTGCATCCGACTGCTGGCCCATGCCTGGCTACAACCGCAGCAGACCCCGATGCACCCCTACCTGCGCGAGGCAGCTGGCCTGCGACCAGATCGGGCTCAGCCATAGGCCCGCCGCCACCTTTGGGGCCGGCCACCCCGGGCACCGGGGCAGCAGCTCCCTGCTGAGAATCAAATCACTTATTGGTGCAGCCCTGATGGGTTTCCCTCGCCTTCGCCACCAACTCGCCCTCCCGGCCCTGGCCGCCAGCGCCGCACTCGTCACTGGAGCAGTTGCGCTTAGCACCAGTCTCCAGCCGAGCCTGGCCCAGGGCACGCCCAGCTTGATGGAGTTCCGCTGGGACAACACCAAGGACTACCGCAAGCTCTACTTCTTTATGACCGAAACCCAGCGCCTCAAGCGCTCGGAGTACTACTTGATACTCAGACCAAAAGATCGCAAGACGGCAATTCTAAAACTAAGTATCAGCGTCCCAAGTTATTTTGACACCAAGATTGATCCCAAGCGAGTCAAGCTCTGCAAGATGAGTGAGGGCGGCATGATGTCTCGCACCAAGTGCCAGGAGACCATCCCAGCCACGATCGAAGTATCTGCCGATGGCGGTGCCATAGAGATTTTCCCAGATACCCCCGTGCCAGACACCGGCACCATCGGGGTGTACATGAACATCTTCAATCCCTTCAACATCGGCATGTATCAGTTCAATGCCCTGGCCCAAGCCCCCGGCGACGTGCCAATGGCCGGCTACCTGGGCAGCTGGCTGATTCAGATCGATCCGCCTAACAACTGAGTGGCATAGACACTGAGCCCCAGCGGCGCCAACCCCGCCTGATAGGTTGGCCCTTACGCCCATTACCGACGCAATAAGCGCAGCGAAGAGCCAGCCATGACCAAGCGCACCCTGGAAGGAACGAGTCGTAAGCGCAAGCGCGTATCTGGTTTTCGTGTGCGCATGCGCAGCCACACAGGCCGCCGCGTGATCCGCACCCGCCGCCGCCGCGGCCGGGCCCGCCTCGCCGTTTAAGAGCCTTGGCCCTGCCCCAGTGCCACCGGCTTAAGGGGCAACGGGTGTTTGACCGTTTGTATCAGAAGGGCCGCAAAACGCACGGCCCTTTTTTGTTGCTCCGCGTTTTGGACGCCCTGCCCCAACTCCTACCTACCAAGCAGCAAGCAAGTCCGTCCAGCACTTGGCGCTGCGGAATTGTGATCAGCAGCAAGGTGCACAAACGATCCGTGCGCCGCAATCGCCTGCGCCGGCTCCTGCACGAGCACCTACTTGCCCAGCAAATCGGCGATGGCCAGCGCTGCCTCTGGCTGCTACTCAGCCTCAAACCCGGTAGCGCTGAGCAATGCCCCCAGTCCTTACTGGGAGAATGCAGTCAACTTCTTCACCAAGCAGGCCTGACGCGATGAGCACTGCCCCCGCCACCTCCATTGAGGAAAGCGTTTTCTACGAAGGTGGACCCGCCAAGGGAGACCTGATCTTCAATTTGGTGCTCGGGCTCACCCTCATCGGCATTCCTTTCGCCATTGGAGCGATCGTGCGGGCTTTTTGGCTGCGTTTCCGGATCACCAGTCGCCGCATCGAGGTAAATGGTGGCTGGCTGGGGCGCGACCGCACCCAGGTTGTGTACAGCCAAATCAGGGAGGTGCGCAGTGTGCCCCGCGGCTTCGGCCTCTGGGGCGACATGGTGCTGGTGCTCAACGACGGCTCCAAGCTCGAGATGCGCGCAGTGCCTGGGTTCCGGGACCTCGAGGCCTACATCGAGGAGCGCCGCCAAGCCAAAAGGTCCACACCCAAGGGCATGGCCGCCTAGACCATCAGTCACACTGAGCCCACGCGCCCCCCTACCCCGAGAGCCCCTCTGCCGTGATCGGCTACATCTCCGACAACCTGCTGCTCCCAATCCTCGATTTCTTCTACGGATTGGTGCCCAGCTATGGCCTGGCAATCATCGCCCTCACCGTGGTGATCCGGCTGGCCCTGTTCCCGCTCAGCGCCGGCTCGATCCGCAACGCCCGCCGCATGCGGATCGCCCAGCCCGCCATGCAGAAGCGGCAGGCCGAGATCAAGGCCAAATACGCCAACAACCCCCAGAAGCAGCAGGAGGAGCTGGGCGGGTTGATGAAGGAGTTCGGCAGCCCCTTAGCTGGCT
>NZ_JAGQCO010000089.1:0-5614 GCF_024346235.1 Cyanobium sp. BA5m-21 | reverse complement strand
TCTGGAACAGCGAAACAAAGGAATGGGACGGGGCCGAACACCTACTAACCCCACTGACAAAGCTTTACGCAGAGCAGCTGTGGGACTAACAACAACCCGAACTCACGGGTCTAACACTTACTAAGTATGGAGCAACAACGTGGGCGACTACAGCGAACAGGCCAGGAGGCTGGTTGAAGGTTTGAAGAAAGGTCCCGGTACAGAGGGACATGAGAAGGGCGGACAGTTTGAGGAGGTGCACCGTGAGGGCAACCGGGTACCCCGACTTGAGCAGCTGCGGCGGCTGAAAAGGAACGGGCGGAGGCTGACGGCTGAGGACTCCCTGGAGCTGCACGACCTGGAGATGGCTGAGCGGGCGAAGTTCTTTGAGGCAGCTGAACGGTGTCAGCGGAAAGACGGCAGCACCTACGGCACCAGGGGCAAGTGCAGGAAGGGCACCCTTGTGGCGGCTAACACCATTGACGCACTGAGAAAGCGGTTCGAGACGGCGAAGCAGGAGGCGAAGGCGACGGCAAAAGCAGTCGAGGCGAAGGGCGGTGCCAACGCCACACCGGAGGAAAGGGGGCGTTTGATTGAGGCGTGGCGGAAACTGAACGAGGTGAAAACGACACTTGAGAAGGCCGAGTGGGATCGCAAGGCGGATGAGCGGGAGGCCCAGGCCGCTGCTGACCGTGCCAAGCGACAGAAGCCAGGAATGCCAGGGAGAACTCAGGAACTGACCCGTGAGCAGATCATGAGTGCGGTGGGAACGGTTGACTGATCAGAATTTTGGACCATTCTTTACCGACAGGAGCCCCTTAAGGCGGCATAAATTTAATTGATGCATGGGCGACCATGTATTGATTGACATAACCCCTATGGGATCCGAAAAGAATAGCAAAAATGGTTAAATATTCTGATCAGTTGGTAGCACTTGGGTAAAACCACATAGACAGCAGCGTTGGGCAGGTTTACGAAGCCTTACACAACGCTATGTTCAATACAGCTACACGAGGACGATACGTGCCCACAGCAGAGAAGAAAGAAAAGCTGCGGAAGACCGTGTTGGGCGGTGCGATGACGACAAAACGACTGACTCAGGCACTGCCGGATGCGGAAAATCTCGGCCTTCATATGCACTTCCTGAACCAAAAATACTTCCCTCTTATCTGCTTCACGGACCCCGAAGTCGGAACGGTGGAGCAATGGAAGGAGAAGGCGAAAACCTACAAGCAGGAGCTGGTCTACATCATTAACCGACTCGAAGCACTGACTGCTTGACACCACCCTTACCAGCCCGACTGGAGAACGAAATGACAGAACAACAGAAGACAACCGACGCCACTCTGCAAGGTGACCTGAAAGAAATTGCTTTCAGAACACTGCGCGAGTGGCTTTGCTGCAACGACTTCAGAGGACGAATCCCTGTAGAGGAGGTACTTGACACCACCTGGATTGGTAGGGCCATCCAAGACCTGAAAGAACGAAAAGGGTGGCAGTGGTACAAAAGTGAGGAAGGCCGGTACCTCCAACAACTGAAAAAGGAGGTGGTTGACACCTGGGTCGAGAACGGTTGGGTGCAGTTGTCCTGCCCCCGGCTCGGCCGTCGTCGAGTCGCCGAGTACAGCAGCAATACCATCAGGAAGGCGATGGCCATGTGGAACAACGGTTGCCAGGGGTACGTGAGTGACAGCAGCTGGAGTTGGGCCGGGTCAGTGCTAGGTGAAAACAGTAACAAGAACAAACTATTCATCATCACCCTGACTGATGAGGTGTTTGGTGAGGTTTACCGCCAGATTGACCACAAAGACCTGGATGGGTCGACCAGAGAGGAACTGGCGGTCATCCTTGACCTGCCGAAGCGAGTGGCGAACCACTTCATGCGGTACCTGGTGCAGTCAGGCGAGTGGAAAGTGGTCTTGAGAAGCACTTCATCAGGAAGGAAACGGGTGCTGATTCGCCAGCACACACCACAAGCAATGGCCGGTAGCAACAGAGGAATAAAGCCATGAAAAGCACCGAACGCAAGGTGCTCAAGCTGGGCATCAGTGAACGCGACCTGCAACGGTTCATCCGAGTGCAGTCAGAAGAGCAGACACCGACGCTGGCCAAGACCCTGAGCCGACTGCTGGACGACTACGAGCGTGCCAACGGAGTCAGAACACCGCTACCCACCCTCCGAAAAGGACCGGCAGCAACACAGAGGCTTGCAAGACCATGACCAACGCACCTGACCCCTACCACCTGTACGCCGAACACCTTGCTGGCGGTGACGCCGCTGAGGTCGAACTGAAGGGTGAAACCTACCGATTTCAGTTTCACGGACCAACCACCGGAATCATGGACAACTGGTTGAAGGTTGAACGGGTGATCGACGGAAATACACACCGCTTCGGTCCGGGCCACTGCTCGGAGTTGGTGTGGCGCGCTTACTACCACGCTGAGCGCGGGTGGGAGAAACAACCCATGCCTGCCTACAAGGAGGTTCACCTTCGCGACCAATACGATCCACCCCTAACCTAGACACTTGAGGACTGACACTATGAACAACGACGCACAAGACCTAACTGACCCAACCGAACTTAATCGATACCTCGACTCACTATTCGAAGAGATGAAAGCAGAGGGGGACAAGGGAGGTGAAGACCCGAGGACCGAAGAACTACTTGCTCTTCTCGACGGTCCATTCAAAACTCTCCGTGATGACACATTCCCTGACCTGGATCGACTGCTTGTTTACGACCCAGAAGCCAAACCCGTGGTCCAGGCACTGACCTTTGACGAGGCGGCGGCAAGGTACAAGTGCGGAAGGGCTGGCAGCCGTTGGACCCGGGAGTGCCTTGAGAAGATCAAGAAAGACAAGCGGCAGTGCCTTCAGGAGACACTGGACAGCTACCACCTCAGGGACCAGGGGGACGAGGAAAGTGACCTGCCTTGCTCAACGCCTTGCCTCATCGTTCGAGGTCAGCAGTTCCCCTACTCGTGGGGGGTTGTGAAGGCTCACCTTGACTAAGGGTGAGTTCTGCCATGCGGGAGCTGGGCAAATAGAGAAGACATACAATCACGCAGAACAGAGGAGTATTGGATCACTAGGAGTAGGAGGCACCATGAAGGAGATGTAAACGACCGTAAACACCCGGACCCATGGAGCTACCCTCTATTGATAAGCGGCTAAGCAATGGCTAGCATTTCTCATGTAGCTGGCCAAGCGGTAATGGCTTTCAAGTCTGAGGAAGAACGACTTAAGTACGAAGCCGAGATGCAGGCCTTTCACGAGAGAACCCGTCGAGAGTACGGCCTAGCTTCTAATAAAGGCGCGCAGCGAAGCCCCGTCCGCATGCTTACGGAGGGAGAAAAAGTCAACCTCAACACGAACGCCAATACATCTGCTGGCGGTGGATGCGCGATGATCCTTCTTGGAGTCCCCTGCTTGCTCTTCCCACCTCTGGGTTTGTTCCTGATTGTTCTTGGCATTGTTAGCATGGTGTCTGCAGTTCGAGACGGGGCGCGACTAGAAGAGGACAGTCGCCGATTAGGCTGAGATTCGTCCGTCTTTCGTTGCAGTCTCTTTCGCACTGCAGCTAAATTCCCACAACCTGTTTACGACTCATGAAAAGCACCCTCTTTATCGCCCTGTCCCTTGCCTCGCTCACTGCTCCAGTTCAGGCTGCAAGCTGCTCTGACCTATCTGCAAAGCGTGCGAGCTATGTGCAGCAGGCCGAGGATGCTTACACTCGTCAGAGCTACGCGGTATCCAAGAAGCTAATGGAGCTTGCCGAGGCGAAGAGTGCCGAGCTCAAAGTCAAAGGGTGTCGCTGACAATTTCTCGTCACTCTGGGCAGGGGGACAGGTTGGCGTGGAGCTCTCAAAGCAACATGGACAGAACCGGCTGGTAGATGTTGCTGGCCAAAGCTGAAACACACAGCGAATACGTCGACTTTGAGACTTGCTAGTGCGTGACACATGACGCGGGCTTCGAGTGCGAAGCGGCGGTCCAAGTCTCAAAAACGGCTTCTCAGTTCGTATTAATTTGCTAGCCGGTCCCTGAGTCCTCCTCCTCGGACTCCCCAGCCAGCTCCAACGCGTTTACTGGCCTCCGCTCGGTCTCCCGAGCTCCGTAGGTCCTTGGCGTGGCCTCCGACGCCCGTCTGACGAGGTCCTGGCGGTCGTAGTGCTTCTGCAGCACTTCCACAGTGTGGTTGGCCAGGCGGGCGACCAGGTACACGTCCACTCCCTTCTCAAGCAGGTCGGTCACGAATGTGCTTCGTGTGCTGTAGAGGTTCAGGTGTGTCAGGCCTAGCTCTGCTCTCAGCACGTCCCAGGTTTTGCTCCACTGGGTGTACGGGTACGGCTTGCTTGTGGCTGGGTTGCCGAAGACCAGGTCTGTTGGCTCCAACGGTCTGAACCCGTTTTCTTTTCGGTACGCCTGAACAAACTCCAGCCAGGCCTTTAGGTACCTCCCCGCCAAGCTCGGTACTGTCCGGTCCCTTTTGTTCTTTGTGCCTGGAGCCTTGCGCACCGTGACAAGGGCCAGCAGTTCCTTCTCCCCTGTTTTCGTCGAGACCGTGCGGCCTTCTTGAAACTGAACCTCTGACCACCGAAGCCTTGCAACCAGCTCTGACGGCCGGTTGCCGACCCAGCGGGCAGTTTGCAGGTAGCGACGGAAGCACTGCCGCCAGTAGCGGTGGGAGGCCCGCTTAAGCGGCTCCTCTGACCAGGTCCGCAGGTGCCTCCAAGTTTTTTCCCACTCCTTTGAGCTGAAGGGCGGGTTGGCTTCAAAAGTGTCGTCGTAGGTGTCGCGCAGCTTCACCCTTGGTTCAACACCAGTCAGACCTCGTTGCTTGAGGTACTTGGTGAAGAACGTTCTAAAGGCGGTCAACTCGCGGTTCAGGGTGCTGTCCTTGACGCCTGTGGTCTTTTGACTGCGCTTCACCAGCTTTGGTGACACATTCAGGCGCCACTGCCGGTAGTCGTTGAGTCCGTCAGCTGGAAAGTCTCGAACAAACCGAAAACCCTTGTGTTTGCAGTACAGCAGGAAAACTGTCGAGAACAGGGTTCTTGTGCACCTCAAGGTGTTCGCGCTCACCTCGCTGTCTGCACAGCGCTGGTCCTGCAGCTTCATGTACTCCCCTACTACCTGTTCCAGAGAGGTTCCCAGTGGCGAGCCACCGGCTTCAGCCGTGTTCCGCCAGACCCTCCAGGTTTTAACAGCGAACTCCTTTGCTTCCTCAAGGTCGTTGGTCTTGCAGCTCTTCGTGGCGTAGCGACGCTCCCCAGACAGGTACAGCCGGGCGCAGTAGTACGGCTTGGTGGCGTAGAGGACAACCTCCACCTCGCCGCCCAGAAGGGGGTGGCGCTCAAGGACACGAGGCAAGGACCAACACGGGCGACCGCCGCGACGTCAGAAGTCCGGACGCTAGCCCAGTTTTATTGGTCGTTTGCTGGTCTGTGCAGTTTACCCGGCGCAGAAGGCTTGCAAAGTCAGGGCTTCCGGAAGGGTTGCACTTCTGTCCTGGAAGTTCACGCTGCTGTGCTGGGCTTTGGATCGATTCTGCCCAGTAGGGGGGCCTCAGCCTCCAGGCACACAACCCGATCACGCCCCCCACGCTTGGCCGTGTAGAGAACCTGATCAGCC
>NZ_JAGQCO010000088.1:0-5760 GCF_024346235.1 Cyanobium sp. BA5m-21 | reverse complement strand
GCGTTGGGAATTGCTTTCATGACTACATGGGAAATTGAAAAAAGGGGCGGTTACGTTAATTCCGCCCTGTACTCATATTGAGGAAACGTACGAACCGCTGCAAAAAACCAGTTCGACTACATTAGTCTAGCGGAGTTTTCTCCCGATGATGTATTCCCAGTCGCTGGCGTAGGGCTCGCTCACTTACTTAGCCTTGCGCCTTGGATGATGTTTTCGGCGGTGGCGCTGTTTGTCTTGGCGCTCCACTGCGGCTCCCGCCACATCTGCGAGAGGTCGCGACGGTCAAAGGTGCCGCCATGATTAACGGCCTGCTGGCTCCAATCGGTGGGCAGGGCCTGGCCAACGGGCGGGGCCACTCTGGCGGCGATTGGGTTGGGGCGGCGATTTGTGAGTCGTTTCATAATTAGCAATCAATGAGATGGAGGTCGCGGTTTAGCTGGCCGGCGGCGGCAGTGGCGCGGGCCTGCAGCATCTGGGCGGTGTCCCAGCGGTCGTTTGCCTTATCTAGGGCAATGCCTAGGCGGGCGTATTGCTGCACCAGTTCCCGATGGCGGCCGCCCTGTTCCAGCAGGGCCTGTTCCAGGGTGCCGAAGTCGCAGTGCATTAGCTCGCACAGGCGATTAGCGCATTGCTCCCAGCGGCCAAGAGCAATTTTGTAGTCCTCGCGCAGTTGCAAATAGTTCATAATTGCAGAGCTTTCTAATATCTTAGCGTGGCAATCACTACATTTGAAAACTAGACCGTTCGTTATCGCAGATTTGGGACTAGGGCCCCCAGCAACTGCTGGCGCTGGCGGCGGCGTTATTGCTCCAGGGGGCTTAGAAGGGGGCACCTGCGCGCAGCTGATGGCGGAGCCATCAGCCTGCGCTCACAGTCCCAGGCGCTGAACGATGCGCGCCACCTGCGTGGGATGCAGCGGGGTGCCATTGCGACTGGTGCGGCCAGCCTTCGCCAGTGCATCAGCCATTGCTCGCAGTGCCATGCCGCTGGCGACCATCGGCGCCAGCACTCCACGCAGTTGCTCTGCGTCGCTGTTGGCCTTCGCCTTGGCGGCTTCGTTGGTCTTGATGGTGTTGGGCCTAAGGCCTCCCAAAACCACGCCACGGGCGCGTGCGGCGGCCAGGCCAGCCTTAGTGCGGGCACTAATAAATTCCCGCTCCTGCTCCGCCAGTGCGGCGTAGATATGAAGCTGGAACTTATCCGCCGTTGGCATACAGGCCACGCGGAAGCTGAGCCTGTGATCCTCCAGCAGGCCAGCGATGAAACTCACGCGGCGGCTGAGTCTGTCCAACTTCGCCACCAGCAGCGTGGCGCCTTCGCGCTTGGCGTGGGCGATGGCCTTCGCCATTTCGGGGCGGTCATCATCAGCTCCGCTCTGAACTTCGGTGTAGCTGGCGATCTCCAGGCACCCATCGGCATCGGGGCAGCACTGACCCAGGAACAGATCTAGATCTCGGCGCTGGGCATCTAGGCCGTAGTTGCGACCTCCACGGGCTTCGCGGCTGAGCCTCAGATAGGTGACGTAGAGCATCGCGGTGGCGCCTGTCGCAATAGACTACGGCCGTTGTGGTTGTGACAATGCCGTGGTTGTGACAATTCTGCAGGCGGCCGCAGTGGCCTGATTGATTGCCTCTACTAGTGTTCAAAACCTAGACGGCATCTAGGTTTCATCTAGACATTGCTGCCACAACCAACGGGGCGGCCCGCCCCTTTCATCGGGGGCCTTGCCCATTAGGCGCCAGCTCCCAGCGATGGCGTGGTGGCGCACAGTTCCGGGGGCGGCCTTGGATGCCCAGGTGTTCCAAGCGCCCCTGCTGATGCCAGTGCGCTCGGCCAGCTCTGCGGTGGTGATCGCCCCGCCAGCAGCTCCAACTGCGCAACTCTGCGCAGTTGGAGCTGGCTTAGGCGTTGGCCCCTGCTTGGGGGATGGCGGCATCGCTCGAATGGGGGATGCGGGTAGACCATCTAGACGGCGCTCCAAGGCATCTAGGCGGGCTTCTAGATCTGAGCTAGGCGGGCTAGATCTGCCTAGACCTCCATCTAGCCCTGCTGTGATCCACTCCAGCACCAGCGCGGTGGCTGTTGTCCCCTGCTGTTTGGCTGTGGTGCGCAGGCGCTCCAGCAATGGCGAGGGGCAATTGATGGCTAGTTGGCTGCGGCGCATCATCTAGTTGGGCATCTAGACCAATTGAACCGCCAGCCGCCGCCGCCCGCCACGGGTTGGCCAGCTCTGCGGGGGGTGCTCCACCACAGGCTGTTTTATTAGCGAAGCCCTCCAAAACAGCACTAGGTGGAGCAAGCCCTAAGCCCTTACGCTGCAGGCGCTCTGCAGCTTCCCGCAGTAGCTGGAGCTGCTCGGCATCGGCCCCGTAGTTGCGGGCGTTGGAGCCACTGCGCTGGCTGGTGGTGGTAATGCCATAGCTGAGCAGCAGGGCTCCCACCAGGGCGGTGTCGGTGTCGTTGGCCCTGATGCGGATGGCCAGGCCCTGCTCGATGGCCTTGGCGTAGCGGCGGGCCTTAGCGGCCAGCTCTATCAGCTCAGGGGTGGCGCCGCTCCAGCTATTGCCTCCCAGCGGGAATTGCTCGATGAAGCTGGCCAGGCCAATGGCTTCGGCCACCTGCTGGCGCTGGGCCCTGAATGATTGATCCCAGGGCAGGGGGGCTTCGCCCTTAGGAGTGGTGGCGGCCAGGCGCTTTGCATCGAGCACCAGGGCCAAGCTGGGCTCCAGCAGGCAGGCCAGGCGCTCGGCTGCTCCAGCCCACCGCTCGGCCCAGACCACCATCGCGGGCGTAAGGGCTTCAGGATCCACCAGGGCCAGGCGCTCCACTAGGGCGCGGCGCTGCAGGGCTGGGCTGTGTTGCTGCAGGCGGCGCTGGCGGTCAGCTTCAGCGGCGCTGATGATCGGCGCGCTGGCCACAGCTTCAGCGTGGGCCTGCTGGCGGTCGCCCTTTAGCTGGCTTTTGAGCAGCTTCAGCTCGGCGGCTTCGGGCTGGCTGATGGTTCCAGCGGGGGGCAGTAGCTGGTGGCCTTCGGCCCGTAGGCGGGCCTTGATGAAGGCGCGCAGGTGGCTGTGGCTGTAGTTGCGGCGGCTGGTGAGGTCGGCCCACAGGCGGCAGGTGGCGGCCAGGGCTTCAGCAGCAGAGCCAGGGCTGGGCTCCAGCAGCAGATCGGGTTGGAGCTGCTGGCGCAGCAGGGCGGCCTGATGGTTCCATCGCTGGCGCAGGTCACCTTCGGCCTGTACGGGCCACCAGGCTCCGCTCAACGGGGGCTGCTGGGGCCTGACAACGGGCTTCACCCAGATGTGGCGGGCCACGCCTTGCCTGATGCGGGCCAGGGCCTGCAGGGCTTCGCCATCGTCAAAACTTCCAGCGCCAAATACGCCAAACACGCTCCTGAAGTGGAGGTGCTGAATGGACAGGCCGCTGCTGATGGAGGGGCTGGCCACCACCCAACGGATGCCCCCAGCCACCAGGGCCTGCTCGTTAGTCAGCTTCGCCAGCCATTGCTGCACCTCGGGGGTGCTGCTGGTGGCGCTGGTGATGAGTAGGCCCTTGGCTTCGGGCAGGTGGTGCTGGAGCAACTGGTGGAGGGCGGCTGCTCGCTCGCGGCTGTCGGTGGTGACAAATACAGGCGCCTTAGCTGCGGCCACCAGTAGGGCCTGCTCCAACTGCTCGGCGCTTTCTTCGTACCAATAGATAGGCCAGCCTTGGGGGGTGCCCTCGGCCACCAGCAGGGCCACCTCCTGCGCGCAGCTGGTGGCCCTGCCACCAGCTCGGGCCTGCTGCAGCCATTGCAAAGTGCTGTCGCTCAGATCGGCATCGAGCGCGATCACTTGCGAAGCGTTGGCCACGATGGCCTGCAGCCGTTGGATTAGTAGCCCCCGCTGCTCGCGGCAGGTGCTGGAGGTCAGCAGGTGGGCCAGTAGCTGCTCGGCTTCATCGAGCACCAGCACGGCGCCCCTAAAGGCTTCGGGCTTAATGGCCAGCAGGCTGTCGGCGCACAGGCAGTAGCGGCTCGGCAGGCCTTCGATCACTTCGCCATCAGCCAGCAGGGTGTGACCCAGGGCGGTGTCGGTGTCATTGCGCCAAATCAGTCCCAGGCGGCTGGCCATGGCAGCGCCCAGGCTTCGGCGATGGGTGACGGCCAGCACCTGCGGGCAATCAGCCAGGGCCTGCTCTAGGGCTTTTGTCTTCCCGAAGCCCTTCGGCGCCCTTATGCCAACAATCGCTGCAGTGGCCTGCTGCAGGGCCTTCACCAGTTCCTTAAAGCCACCACCCACGCGCAGCTGCGCGCAGGTGGTGGCTTCTATGCGGCGCTCCGCCCAGTAGCGGCGCTCCCAGGCCAGCTCGGCCAGGGCCAGGCCATCGGCCAGGGCCTCCAGTAGTGCATCGGCACCCAGGGCCACCAGCAGGTCGTCGGGGCCACACTTCGCCCCATCGAGCAGCGGCAGGCGCGCCACCCGCACTTCAGCGCCAGCCTTCACCAGCAGGTGACCCAGGCGCACGGCGGCGCCCTCCACCTTGCGGGCAGTGCTGGGCTTTGGATCGGCATCAAAACAGATCAGCAGGCGGCGGCCACCAGCAGCCAGGGCGGCCAGCTCGGGCACCAGGGCTTCATCACAGGCGCGGCCTTTGGCATCGCGGGCCAGCACCATGCGGCCCATCTCCGAACCAGCCAGGCCCACTGCAGCCAGGCCCAGGCCCAGCAGGGCACAGCTTTTTTTCTCGCCCTCACAAATAGTGATCGGCAACTCGGGGGTGGCTAGTGCCCAGGCCCAAAAACCTGCGCTGCGATCAGCAGGCATCGGCAGGCCGTGGCGCTCGGCCACCAGCTTCCAGACCGTTACGGGCACCTGCGGGAGCAACAGGCCAGGCCTGCGGCCAGGCTGTGATTCGTATTTAATCGGCCTCCCATTGCCGCTGATGCGGGGCTCGTCAGGCTTCCAGCGGGGCGTAGCGGCGAAGCCAGGCAGGGCGGAGCCGATGAAGCGCCAGCCGCCGCCATCTAGGTGGCCGTACTTCCACTGCAGCTTCATCCGCCGCTGGTAGGAGTGGCCTGGCTGCTGGTTGCCCAGGGCGAAGGCCTCGGCCAGCAGCACCTGCCGCTCGTTTTCAGGATCGGCGAAGCCAGCGCCGCCAAATGAGCGGAAGTTGCTGGACGCTATTGCTGGTGTTATTCCGCTTTCTTCGGTCAGCTCAGCCCAATGGCTAGGGCTTAGATGCCGTGGCGGCTGGGTTTTGGTAGATAGAATGGTTGCAGCAATTTCTTGCTGGGGGCCCCCACTAGGGGCCATAATGCGTTCAGACATTTGTCGGGATCTGGCGTCGTAAGCGCCTTGTCCTTGAAGACCCCCGGAATCTCACCTCCGGGGGTTTTCGCTTTTGAGGGGCTGCGGGAGTGTTCGTCCCTGCCGTTCTCGGAGCTATCAAGGGGGGCCGCGGGATTGCGGCTGATTAGGGGTGTTGTATCGGCTGGGGGTCAGCGCGGCAAGGCGCCCTGCAGCTCACGGGCGACCGTTAAGGCGCCCCGGCGCAACAAGGTGGAGCGGGAGACCTTTAGGGAATCGCAGGCCTGCGCCACTTCCAACAGCTCGGAGGGCGTGAACCGCACGCTGGTGGGGGAATAAATACGGGCGTTGGGAATTGCTTTCATGACTACATGGGAAATTGAAAAAAGGGGCGGTTACGTTAATTCCGCCCTGTACTCATATTGAGGAAACGTACGAACCGCTGCAAAAAACCAGTTCGACTACATTAGTC
>NZ_JAGQCO010000087.1:0-5843 GCF_024346235.1 Cyanobium sp. BA5m-21 | reverse complement strand
TCCAACATAAGACCCACCAGATTCTTCGCAAACCACATACTGTTTATTTGACAAACCGTCTCTCTGGATCGGCTTATTCGAAATGTCTAAGGCCTCATTTCTTTTGAGTGTTGCTTCCCGTCCTTCTGAAGCTAATTTTGCCATCTCTGCTTTATAAACCGATGGATTTTGTGCTCGAAAAACCGTTTCATAACCGATACCTGACGCCAAGAACGAAGTAAGCATTCCCACTCCTGCTAAGGCACTTGTTATTCCCGCTTTCTTCCATAGAGGTCTTTCCTTTTTTTTGCTAAAGACGATGAAGATTGCTGGTGCAGCAAAAACAGCTACTACTGCAGACAGAAAGCCAAATGCCCCAAAAAGACTGCCTGCAAAGAAGGCTAAGAATGTAGGAACAAGAAGACTCCACTGAGTCGGATTGGGTCTAGTCAGTATTCTTTTTGCCCGCTTGCTGGGGGCAGAAGAGTTTTTCATGTTTATTCAAGCTAAGAGCGGATAAAGCAGCACTAGGCAGGCAAGTCTCAGTCCTTCTCCCACCACTGAGAGCACCGGCTCGAGCATTCCATGTCGCCCACTGGGTACTGGAATCCTTGCTTGTAGGCGTTCTCCTGTACCTGCTGTGGGCTGCTTCCAGTGATTTTTCTTCTGGTGGCTGCCTCAGCGTCGCCAGGAAACAGCGCAAACAAGACCACGAGCAAAACTGGTGTACGCATAACTTCTGTTGTTGAGCGAAGCATTGGTATCTTGCTCCCTGCGTTTGTCGGTGCCCGGCTGCTGCATCCAGTTTGGTTGCTGTAACGCCTTTCGCTCCCCTCTCCCTTCACCCTAAGGTTCAAGTGTTGGGGGGCCTCCCCACCCCCCCCTCACCCTCTGATGACCCCTTGAGGTCACCCACCATGAAAACCTCTTCCGCTCCTTCTGCCCCTTTTGCCACCCGCCTTGATCTGGCGACCATCACCCAGGTTCAACAGGTCGTTGTTCGTGCTCTCCGCGACCAGGTATGCCAATGGGAGCAGGATTCTCTTGACGCTGGTAGTCGCGGTGAGTACTCCTCTGCCCAAACCTGTAAGCAGTGGGCCTTCGCCGCTGACCTCTGTGCCACCTATGCGAGTTCAGCCTGTTCTGCCGTCTTTATGGAGGCCATTGACGCCCTGAACGTTGTCTCGGACTACCGCACAGTGGAACTCCCGAACTTGTCTCGCTCTGCCGATGACCTGGCTCTCGCCGTTTTAACCGTCGAGGTTGACCTTCAGCATCCTGAACCAGAACCCGCCTGAGGGGCTTGAGGGGTGCTCTGCGGGATGCCTCTCACACCCCTCTCAGCACCCAGTCCGTCGGCACGGTTCCGCTCTCCACCTTCCCCCCATGCACGGCAACCACCAGCAGTCGTCGAGGGCTCTCCTCCCACCCCTTCCTCGCCTGCTCGACGAACGTGACAAGGTCGTTGAGGGTGCAAACCACTCCGGCTGCGAGGTCCTTCTGTGCCTCGTCCCAGGCGTTCACAAAGGCTTCTCCGTCACTGTCGTCGGTACTGCACGCTTCAAACGCACCGTCAAACCCGCGTTCTTCCTTCATTAGCAGGAAGCGCTCAACCGGAGCACTGGCCAATGCCACCGAGCAGGGCAGGTGGTTTCTCAGTCCAGTCAGTGTTGTGCTGGCAACTTCACCGTCAGTCACAAGTCCGCAAGGGAGTTCCAGATTGAAGGCGGCTTTCTCTGAGACGGCTCTAGCGGTGACTTGCAGAGTCTTCCTGTGTTCCCGTACAACCTGCTCCAGGTCCATGCCCGTTCCACTTTCACTCGGCCAGAGTATGGTTTACCCGACAGTCTTCAAGGCCGGTGAAGTGGGTGACCGTGACTCTCGTGGGGAACTGATGCGGGTTCGCCTCAGTGACGAGGTACTTGCGAAGGTCACATTGATCCAACAGCACTACGAGTTAGTCGGGCTTGCTCCGTCGTTGCAGCAGATAGTTTCTGACAGCATCGACACTCACTACTCTGTGCTCTCAGCACAAGGTGCAGTGCCCCCAAACCCCTAACCGACGAGAACTGTGACCCTTCCCTCCTCTCTCGTCACCGCTCTTGGCAACGGCGACCTGTCTCCCGAGCAGTGGGTGGAGCTAGAGGCAGAGGTCACCGACCTGGCCTCCTTTACGGAAGCGTGGAATGTTGTTGATTGTCTCAGCGACCTCGCCGTTGACCTGGCCGACTCCTTTCCCGTCCTCTACCTTCAGTACGCCAAGAAGGAAGAGCTATACGAGAGCTGATCCCTTTTTGTCATGGGTTCAAATTCGCATCTATACCTTGATTGACATACGCAGTTGCTCTTCGCACATCAGACGAACTCCCACCAACACTGAGAATTGCCGACTCAATTGTTGGGCGCATCTCACCCTTCAGATAAGCAGAGACCTCTGGTCCTGTTTTCCCACTGTCAAGCAGCTTGGTCACAATCTCATTTCTGGTTTCCTCCAAATCCTGAAGAACACCAAGGACCGCTCCATTGGTGATTCCAGTAGCGGAAGAGATCTCGTCTATCTCTTCCTTGCTCCTTCGCGCCTCTTCAAGATCGGAGGCCAGATCGTTTTTCTTTCTTTGTTCTATCGCCACAGGATTTTCTTGCTCCCACTTCGCCCATCCCTCGAATAACCCATTTGCTTCTACGAAGTCCCTTTTGTTGTCAATATATGAATTCTCATTCTCGGGGACCCTGCCTTTAATCGCATCAACGGCCAATCCCATTGCCTCCCAGTCTTCCTTTCCATTGGCCCTGGCTACCTTGTAAGCCTTGTCAGCCATTTGAATCGTCTGCCTATCATATTCTTCCTTCTCGGAATCGGAACTGCTTGGGCCTGAACACGATACGAGCAGAGCTGCCATCAGAACTACAGCAACCTTGCATAGACTATCAATACTCATTTGCGATGGCCCCTTTCTTGCAAGTCGACTTCCTTCTCTCGCAGCAAGCTTTGTAACAGCTCTCGCCTGATGGCGGATCTTCGGTTGAAATTCTCGAGTTCGATACCTTCGACAAAGCGTCGTCTTCACCAGGCACGTAAACGTATTCACTGGATCCCAAGCGCCCTGTACATTTGACGCTTGTAAGAACCTAGCACCTCGGGAGAAAGCTTAACCCCCCCCCTATCTCATCAGTTAGCGCTAAGTCGTCTGACAAATAACTGTCTATCTCGAACTTAATCTGCGCCTTTGTGGCGCCGTACTTCGCCATACTCTCCTGATACGATTTTACTGTTTCTTTTATGGCGTTCTCCGCTTTAGCCCTAGCGTTTGCTTCTATCTTAATCTGCTCTTGCCTTTCCCGCCTTTCTTTCTCCTTCTCCTCTCTTTTGGTCTTTTCCATAGAGATCGCTATCTCCCTGCGGCGATCCGCTTCTTTCTTGAGCTTGGTCTTGGCATCGCCCTGGCTTTTGGCCGTATCATAGTTGACAGCCTTTCCATTGTTTTGAAGGCCAAGGAATCCAGTATCAGGTCTGCTTTTTGTCTCTACCGCAAGAGCAACACACTTCGAGCCCTCAGGGAGTCCATAATGTTTTCCATCTGGCTTTAAGCAGACCACGCTTGTACTATCCAGATTCTCCTTCTTGATCATGTCTGAGCATCCTGTCGCCACCATGGCTGCAACAGCCACTGTCCCAATAATCATTTCAACTTGAGAGACGCGCTTACGCCTAATCATCCGACTTATCCCCCTTTCTTGCCAGCCGCTTTCCTCTTCTCGTAGCGGGCAGTCTCCTTCTCGTCCTTCACGCTGGGCATCGCCTGCAGCTGGTCAAAGATTTTCTGAAGGACCTTCGTGCTAGTCGCCGCGTCGGATGTACCACCCGCCTCTTGGTACTCCCTCCGAATCCTCTGTAGCTCGTTGAAGGCACCCAGCGAGATGGCCACCTGGGGGCCACTAGCTTCCTTCATCGCAGACAGGCCTGATGCCACCTTTTCGCCCAGCTCACTGCCGTCCTCGAGTGACCCAAAGGTGAGTTCATCGTCGTCGCTGTCTGCTGCTTGAAGGGCAAACAGGGTAAGCAGCTCTAGGACGCCGCTGGCGGGCATTCTCCGCAGTGCCACGGACCCCTTGCCGTTGTCGAACTGGGTGCCCCAGTGCTCCTGCAACCACTCAAACCGCTCGGCCCACTTCCCTTTGCCGGCGCCGACTCCGTAGTCCTTGCCCTTTCTCGGCAGGGTCTCCACCCACTCCTCAAGCAACTTGTCGAGCACAACCGCCTTCTGCCCGTTGTCGAGACCTTTGATCAGCTCGTTGGTCTGTTTCTGCTTCTGGTACTGGCTGAGTTCGGGCATGTGTGTTTGTTCGCTTTACCTTTGCTACTCGTTTTTAGCGACAGAGTCAACTAGAACGCCCGTACCTATGTGCTGTAGCTAGAGAAACTCCGCAGGTTGTTGCCGAGCTTGTTCGGGTCCCAAGGGCCAACCACCGCTTCCTCTTCAGCCTCCCGCTCAGCCAATTCCAGGTTCAGGTCCAGTAGGTTGTTCAGTAAGTCTTCGTCAGCAGACCACCCATACGTTTTGAGCACCTGGGCATCGAGAGCCCGATGCAGCTGGCTCAGCTTGCTGGCTGGTTCGTCGTAGTAGCGGTTGTAGAGTCCTGGGTTTCTCAACTGACTCTGGACTCCTATCCCCAGCGCTCCCAACTCATCTAGTAGCCTTTGGATAAGTTACACCTAGTTAGGCCCATTCGACGATTGAGCACTGATAACTCAATATGAACTGGTCGCTAGACGGGCCGCCTAAGTCTTTTATGGGTTTAAGTTCTCATCGATTCCCTGGCTTACATAACGAATCGCTTTTTGAATTTCAACAGTACTCGCACCCGCGTCACTCATGACGGACATAATAGTTGGGCGCATTTGATCCTTCAAATAAGCAGCAGCTGCTGGACCAGTGAGGTTTTTGCGGAGAGCTTGGTTAACAAGTTTTGCTCGTGTGGCTTCCAGCTCCTCAAGAGCTGCAAGAGCAGCCCCACTCTTTATTCCCGAGGCTGCCGAAAGTTCGCCATCATTAGAGTCTCCTAATTTTTGCTTTCCTCTTTTGGTCCAAAAGTCATTTATCGACTTATCCTACTTTTTTCTCTCATTGGCCTCTTCTTTTGACTCAAGCCTATCTATCTCATCCCGAACTCCAGAGCTATTAAGCCAACCCCCACCGTATTTGTCAAATACTTTGTCCAGGGCCCACTGGTGACCTGCTAAATTTTTCAGTCTTTTAAACTCGTTAAGAGCCTCCTTCTTTTTGACGGCCTCAGCTGTTTTTTTATCCCCTTGTTTTTTGGCCGTGTCGTAGTTCATCCCTCTCCCCGCCTGTGTATTGAGAAAGCCTGTGTCGGGGCGGCTCCTTGCCTCTTTTGCAGGGGGTGCGCACCTATCGTCATCCGAGATCCCGTAGTGCTTCCCGTCGGGCTTTTGGCACACTCTTGCATTTGCGGCTGCCACCATTGCAGCACTCAGAAATGTCGTAGCTATTACGAGGCAGCTTTGACGAAATAGCATCACAAGATATTAATCTTTTTTAAATATAGCACGGATTGTCTCTTGGTGGTATCACTCCGTATCTTTTTGCAGCCCTTCCTTTCTCTCAATTGGTCTAGTTGCTCTTCCCGTACCTATGGGCAGTCGCTAATGACACTCCACAGGTTTCAGCTACTTGTCTGTAGCTTTTTCCTTCTTCTCGCAGCCTTCGCACAAGTGCCCTCCTGCCCTCTGGTAGCTCAGGTCGGCCACCAAGTTTTCCACCTGTTCTCCTTCGGTGCTCAACCGACTCCCTTGTCCTCTCCTGAATCAGGTTTCGTTCCACCTCGGCAAGCCCGGTCAGTAG
>NZ_JAGQCO010000086.1:0-5859 GCF_024346235.1 Cyanobium sp. BA5m-21 | reverse complement strand
GGTCCCCGGCTTGGCACCACACGCTTACAGCTTCAACGTGAAGTGCAGCAAAGCTTTCCAGCCTGGCTCGACATCACCGTGCTCACCGAGGAGCTGAGGCTGTGCCGCGGCAACGCCGGCACCATCTTTGCCCTGCTGCGTCGCCCCGATCTGGCCGTTGCAGACTTTTTAGGCAATCAATAAAAACGGTGCAAAACACCCCAAGCCTGAGCAGCTCCCTGGTGCTGGCTGCAGACAATCCCCCTGCCCTGGCAAGGTTTTACGCCGATTTGCTGGCGGTAGAGCCCCTACAGGGGCTTGGTGCCAGCCATTGGCGAGTGCCCTGGCCCGCCGGTGGCTTCCTGGAGATCTACGCCCCATCCCAGAGCCGGCCCCAAGAGAAGCAACCCGGCCGGCTAGCAACGTGCCTGCAGCGCAGCGTGGCTGGCGGCAACAACGACGCAGCTGCCATGGCCCTGCTGCAGGCCTGGCTGGCGAGCGCCATTGGGCTGGGCGCCACGCTTCTGGACGGTCCGCGCCAGGAGGCCTTCGGAGTGGAGGCCTGGCTGCTTGATCCGGAGGCAAACAGGCTGCTGCTGCTTGTGCAAAACCAGGTCAGTTAGGGCGGGCGTAGGGACCAAAGGCAACGGCGCACTCGGCGCCGCAGCGGGCGCCCAGGTCGATTGCTGCGGCGACGCTCCAACCAGCCGCCAGTCCCGCCATCACCCCGGCTGCAAAGCTGTCGCCGCAGCCATAACTGTCGACCGGCGGGGCCGCCAGGGCCTGGGCAGAGAAGCGCCCGCCGGGTTCGCTCCAGCCACCAGCCGCCCCTTCGGTGGCGATTCGCAGTCGCGGGGGGCGCGATAGGGCGCCAGCAGGCACCTGCTCACCCGGATCGAGGGCGCTGCCGATCAAGGCATCGCAGCTCACTCCGCTGGCCTCCAAGAGCGGCAAGCCAACCCGTGGCGTGGCGCCGAGCAGCCGGGCCCGGCGGCATTGCTGCAGAGCTGCCGCGTCGGCCGCGGTCACAAAGACGCCATCGCAGTCAGCCAGATCAGCCCAGGGGAGTGGATCCCTAGCCAACGGGGCCAGTCGCTCGCCGATCACGGTGATGCTGCGGTCACCGGCCCGATCCACAAAGCTCACCCCCCGGCGGGTTGGGGCATCCCGCCAGGCCACCTCAAGATCAAGACCCAGCTCCGTGAGCCGTTCCGCTGAGCGCTCGCCGGTGGCGTCCCGGCCCAGGGAGGTGAAAAACCGCACCCGCTTGCCGCTGAGACGGGCCAGCTGCACCGCCACCACCGCCCCACCACCGGCGGGTTCCTCCAGAAAGGCGGTGGCCCGGTCGATCGAACCAGCAACTGGCAGCTGCTCCACTGCCACAAAGCTCACCCACTCCACATGACCCACCACCGCCAGGTTGAGGGCAGCGAGGGCGGAATCCGGGGCCATGGCAACAGGGCAACCTCACCAGCATGGGCCGGCGTAGCCTTGCCCCCACCTATCTATATCTGCCATGCGTGCCGTGCCGCTGCACCTCGAAGCCGGCAGTGACGTGCGGCGCAGCCTGGAGCAGCTGGCCCTTGAGCACAACGCCGGCGGCTTTGTGCTGAGTGTGGTGGGCAACCTCTCCCAAGCCGCCTTTGCCTGCCCTGGCAAAAGCGCACCCACGGTTTTGGCTGGCGAGCTGGAGATCATCACCCTGCAGGGCACGATCAGCCCGGATGGGGTGCACCTGCACCTGAGCTTCTCCGATGCCAGCTGCCAGGTGTGGGGCGGCCACCTCGAGCACGGCACCCTGGTGTTGCGCGGCGCCGACCTGCTGGTGGGCCTGCTCAGCACCGGCACCAGCCCAGCACCTAGTGCATCGCCGACCACATCAGCCAGCAGCGAACCGCGAGTTGAAATCGCCGGGCGGCCGGAATGCCCCTTTTCGCGCCGGGCCCTACGCATGCTGCGCACCCTGGGCATTGCCTTCGTGGAAATCGAACCCGACGAGTCGGGACCGGTGCCCCAGCTCTACATCGATGGCGTTTCTATTGGTGGCTACAACGAGCTGGCCGAACTGCACAGCCGCGGCGAATTAGACGCGCTGCGCAGCCTGTGAGCCCCGAGTTTGGGGTTGGCATGCTGCAGCTAGGCACCACTAAGGGCTGTGGCCTGGCCATCGGCGCCTATCCCCACTTCAGCTACGACGCCAGCGGCGGCGGCGGAACCGGTGAGCTCGGCCCCAGCCCAGCTGGCGGCCCGCGAACCGTGAGCTTCGAGCCCGCCAGGCTGTTGATTCCGCCACTCAACTGGCGCACCACCCGGGTGCTGGGGCTGCCCCTGCCCCCGGGCCTGGAGATCGCCATCGCCCCTGAGCAGCTGGCGGGCAGCATTGATTCAGCAACAGGTGCTGTTCAACTGCACTTCCGGGCCCGCTTTCGCTTCCGCATTGCCGGGCTCTACCGCGCCCCCGACCTGCTGATCGAAACCCTGCTCAGCACGGGCGCAGCCCAGGGGCAACGCCACCGGGCCATGGGCCAGCCCCTCAGCGCCAATGGCACGGCCCTGCTGGTGGGGGTGGCAAGAGTGCCACCGTGCGGGGACCCCTGGCTGGATCGTCTGCTGGGCCTGCCTGATGAAGCCCTTGCCATGCTGCGCTGCAGCTTCAAGTGCGAGCCGTGAACGAATCTCTACCCCAACGTCTGGATCGCTTGATCGCCCGAGCCGGTTTCAATCTGCTGCTTCCGCCGCTGATCTTGCTGATTCCCTGGCTCCAGGAGCTGGTTGACCAGCTGGTTTTCGGTGGCAACTGGAACCTGCCGATGACGCCCGGAGGCTCCTTCCTCGGGGTGCTGACAGCCCCCTTCAGCCATAGCGGTTTTGGCCATCTCCTGGGCAATTCGCTCACCTTTCTGCCCCTCTCCTGGCTGGTATTGCTGCGCGGCCGCCGCGACTATCTGGCCGTTTGGTTGGGGGTTTATGCCACGGCTATTCCGGTATGGCTGCTCTGGCCCAACGGCAGTCACGGACTCTCCGGGGTCGTGTACGGGCTGCTGGGCTACCTGCTGCTGATCGGCTGGCTGGAGAAGCGGCCCCTCTCCCTGCTCCTTTCAGTGCTGGCCCTGGTCACCTATGCGGGGGTGCTGCCCAGCCTGCTGCCGATTTTTTCACCGCCAGGCGTGAGCTGGATCGGCCACCTCAGCGGTTTTGGCGGCGGCCTACTGGCGGCCCTGGCCGTGGCTCGCGAGTCGCCATAGGTGACCAGGGCTAGCGGTTGAGCTGACGCATCTGCCAGGTAACCCAGGTGCCCACCGGGCTCCAGAGCAGGTAAGGCAGCAGCAAACCAGCCGCCAGCATGCTCTCGCTAGCCACAGCAACGGTGAGGGCAATGCCCCACACCCAGCCAGAAAAGCCAATGACCGTGCCCCTGCCCAGGCTGCGGCTACGGCAAATCACAAGCGTGTAGCTCTGCACCAATACCAACTGCACCAGGAAAGCCGCCATCCACAAGCCGCTCCAGCTGGTCTGCCAGGTGAGCCAAGCCGAGATGTAGAAGCAGACGTAGATCAGCAGCCAAATCACGGGAATCAAGCCCTCAAACACCAGCCAGCGCGGGCGGCGCAGCCGCATAAACCAGGCAAAATCCTGCCGGCTTGGATTAAGGCCCCACGCCACCGCCACAATCACCAACAGAATCACCAGGGCGGCGAGCACTGCAAAAAGAATCAGCGGCACTCCAGCCTGCAGGTTCAACGCCCCCGATGCAGCAAACCAGGCCACGCCAACAATGACCCCAACCAGCAATCCAGATCAAGCCAGCCAGAAAGTCAACCAAGAACTCAGCCAGCAAATAATCCTTGCCGCCTCCAGCCCCTGGGTGGCCGTAGTGCTCAACCTGGTGCCTGGTTTAGGTACGGGATACATCTATCAACGCCGCTGGCGGGCCTACTGGATCAGCTCAGGCCTGGCAACGGCCTGGTTTGTGGCGGGAGGTGTCCTAAGCCAAAACGTGGACGAGGTATTGATGCCCGATTTGGTGCAGCAAAATCAACTGATCGGCCTAGGCGGCCTGCTGCTGCTGGCTGTTGTTACTGCAACGGAGGCTGGCCTCGCCGCCCGCCGCGCTCAGCCCAGCTCCAGGCAGGCCAACCCGTAGACATCGCCAAGGGGAACCGGCGGCAGGCTGCCCCGGTACATCCTCAGCGTCTCGGCGACCACCGCAAAACCCAACTGCAGCAGCAGGGCCCCTGCCTCCGGATTGGCGGCAGGGGCATCGATTAACACCACGCCGGCATGGCGGGCCATCAGGGCGTTGAGAAGCTGGGCCGCCAGGGCAGGCGTGTCGGCTAGCAGGGGCCCTATCCGCCAACCCTCGCCTCGATGCAGCAGGCAGGGCCGGATTCGGCCAAAGCCGTGGCATGAGCCATCCGGGCCGATCAGGGCCAGCACCGTGCCGGCCGGATGGTGCAGCCAGTCGGCGAGGAAGTGGGGCCGGGGGCTGAGCTCCCGCTGGGCGTCATAGGCCTGCACGGCCCTGTCGGGTATGGCACTTCCCTCAAGCAGGCTCAGGCCCTCTGGAGTAGCGGCGGGCGGGAGGTTGCCATCACTGATCCGCTGCCAGCGCTGGGTTGGCGACGCCGGCGCAAACCCCCAACTGGCGTAGTCACCGATGCGATCGGGGGCGGCCTCAATGCCGATGCAAGTAAGGCCCTCCAGATGCTGCAAGGCCCGCTGCCAAAGCTCACGGCCAAATCCCTGCCCCCGGTGCTCTGGTTGCACCAAAAACATGCCGATGAAGCCGTATTCGGCGTTGTACCGGACCCCGGCAATACAGCCGATTGGACGACCGTTTAGGCAACCAACCCAGAGCCCCTGGCGGTCGGTATGGCGGTAGATGGCTACGTCTCCCTGGCCCGGCGCGAAATGTTCAGCACGGGCCAAGGCGGTGACGTCGGCGAGATCGCCCTTCTCCAGGGCCCGAATCCGCAAAAGGGATGGGGCCACCCCGCTCAGTTGGAGCCGTAGGCGATGTGGCAGCTGGCATTGAGCACCTGGGCCTGGTCGGCCGTGGTCGGTGCCATGCCATTGATCAGCCCTTGCTTGCAATCGCTGGTGGCTGTCATCAGGGGCATACCGGCAACGCCGTAGGCAAACTGAACTCGATTAGGTGGCAGCGCTTGAACCGAGCCGTAGTCGAGCTGCAGGCTGGTTTGGGGCACCACGATCACGGTCGACTGCTGATACGCAGCTGCATTAACAGCACTGGTGATCGCAGCAGCCGTGGCCAAGCTGCCCACTCCCCAGGCCACCGAACTGGCTCGCCACCAGGGCCAGGCCGCTGGATAGGGCCGATACCAGCCGGTGCTCCAGGTGCGCGACGACCAGTAACCCCCTTGGCGGCCCCAGGCCGGATTCCAGGCAGAGGCCCCTGGGGCGCGGGTGAAACCAGCGCCAGGGGCACCCCAGCCCACACCAGGGCGAGCTCCCGCTCCGGGCGCCCCTACTCCGGGTGCTCCCACACCAACGCCCGGTCTCGTTCCGGCGCCAGGAGCACCCCAGCCCGCCCCTGGACGCACCCCCGCACCGGAGCCTGCCCCGCCAAAGCCGCCGCCGCCCATGGGGCGGGCCAGAGCGGTGAAGCTGCCCGCAGCTGCTACGACGAGCCCTAAGCCAATCGCCGTGATCAGTTCCGTCCGCTTGGCCATGGTGTTGTTTCCGGGTTGCTTAAAGGTCGTCTAGCCGCGAACGAAGCCCGCGGCACGGCAGCTAGTTGTATTCCCCGGGCAGGTCCTGCTTGGTAACCGTTACGCGACCTACTTTTTTGCCTGAAAGCCGCAGCAGCTCGTCGCCGGAAAATTCAAAGCCCAGGCCTGCCCCGATCTTGGCCACATC
>NZ_JAGQCO010000085.1:0-5867 GCF_024346235.1 Cyanobium sp. BA5m-21 | reverse complement strand
CAGGCTGAAGCTAAGAAACTAAAAGACACCAACGTCCCCACAACTACTAAATCAAAATGAAAAATCAAAAGCAAAATCCAATTGCAATTCGAGTTCAGCCAATGGCTGGCAGACAAATGGCCCCCGATTGGAAACAGAAAACTAATGAATTTGGCGGAAACTTTGACCGCCGTGATTTGGAAAATATGTGGCGTACTCCTAATTGGAGTTCAAAACTGAATTCCGACAATGTTGATAATCTCACGCGCAGCAGCAGATTGTCATCTCCAACAGCATCAGGAATTTAAAAATGGAGCCATATGATTCCGACTGGGAATTTCTAGGTCGGAAACTTTCGCTAGTATGTAGAGGTTGAGGCGGTTTTTTGCAGCGCCTTAACGTCCTCGATGTCAAACGGGCGGAAGTAACGTAGCCGCCCCTTTTTTATCGTCTATACTGATATTGGCGGGCTCATCATCCGCCACTCCTGGTGGTTAAATCAAATTAGGTCTAGGGATCGTCGGATTTCTAGGCCTTTTTTGTGGCAATTTGATATTTAGCCCCACCATGGATCTTAACCGTATCTTAACCCTGCGGCCCACTACTTTCATGGGTCAGGTCGAAAAACGGTGGTTAGGCTTAAGAGGTGTTACAAAACTTCATTATGCAAAACACCCCGACCAACCCATTCAGCGTACGGCTGACAAATACTGAAAGGCAAGTGCTGGCAAGGGCCGCTGCTCAAATCAATGTTACGCGAAATGCATTTGTTCGCGCTGCGGTCGTCAGTCTGGCTGTCGATTTGCAGGATGACCATTTGGTGGAGGCTTGAACCATGGACATGACCAACGTGAAAATTTATCAGCCCGGTGACATGGTCGCCGTGAATGATCGCTATGGCGAACCATGGGCAATAGGCATTGTTGATAAGGCTACCGATCCCCAATATGGATGGACGAAGGTAGTTGTTCCTCATGATGGATCAATTAGTTTCGTTGTCCCCGGCTATTCACCTAATGACATACGCATGGCAATGGAAACAGAATTGGAAGAATCACCACCGTGGACTAAAAAGTTTGTAGCTAGTGACAGGCTCAATCGTATTGATCCGCCTATTCTCAAAAGGGATATTACAGGCGCGGCATATCAAGCGTTGACTACTTACGGAATTAAACGATTTAGCCAACTAAAAAAAATGAGTGATGTTGATCTATTGCAAATGAAAGGAATAGGAACAAAAGCACTTGCAGTGATTAGGCAGTGGCAACAGAAGACTGAAATGGATCTCTGTCCTTTCTAGAAATCAGCCCTAGCCACCAATGGCGAAGTGCGCTTCAATGAGCCAAATTTTTCAATTCCCCTCCAACTCACAAAAAAAAGCGCGGACCCTCGGCAAAAGGGTCTCGCGCTTAAAAACCAAAATGAAATTCTCCATAACTGTAGCAGCGGCCCATAGCCGCTGGCAAGGGTCGGCCCATGGTGGCTGCCCATTCACTGCATCATGCCCATCCATGCTGGAGGTGGGGCCATGACTATGGCGCCGCCGTCCATGGCAACGCTCATTGACGAGCTGCCGGAAGATTTTGCACTGGTGGGATGCAATGGCAAAAAGATCCCCATAGACCACCTCACGGGCGAAGTGGCTGCCCATGGATGGCCATCAAACCCTGCCGACCGTGACGAGCTGAAGACCAGCCGCCATATCCGCGCTATTGGCGTAATTACGGGCCAGCAGAGTGGCGGGGCTCTGGTGGTGGACTTCGATGGCCCTGAGGGTGAGACATCGTTTCAGAGGCTCACGGGACAGCCATCAGCGGCATTACCGGCAACCATTGCCAACAGCAGCGGCAAGCCGGATCGTAAAAAACTGTTTTTGACAGTAAATGATTTTAGTCTGCATGAATTTATTACTGGCATAGGGGCCAATTCAAAAGAATTTCCGGGTTTAGAAATCCTATGGAATGGTCGGCAAGCCGTCATCATTGGAGATCATCCTGAAACAGATGGCTATTTCTATTTGGATGGATGCAGTCCAGCGGAAATCAGCAAACCAGCAGAGGCGCCGGATTGGTTAATTTCGCCATTGATATTTGCTGAAACAAGCGATGCAGCTTCAACGCTGCCGCCGTCAGCAGATATTGAAACATTGCAAGTGATTGTCAGCCATTTGGTTCCCGCTGATTTCGAGAGCTACTGGCCATGGCTCCATTTGGGAATGGCACTGAAGATGGCAGATCCCAGTGAGGACAGCAAAAATATTTGGCTTAACTTTTGCCAGAAGTTGCCAAATTACGATGAAAAAGAGATTCATTACAAGTGGAAAGGATTTAAGACAGCGGATCAATGGGCGAAGAAATTTCCCAATAAAAAGCCATTGTCTATTGCCACTATTATCAAAATGGCAATGGCTAATGGCTACAAGCCAAAAGCTAATTCAACGGTTGAAAAACTAGTTGCCGACCATGACTATCAAGGGCTTCTGGAAAAAGCGCAGGAAAAAGCAAATACCCAAAATCTACTGGCTTTTTGTCGCTGCCTAGACATTAAATGGAACGACCTAAAACGCCTAGTTGAATTTAATGGAAAGACAACAGAACCTAAGATGGCATATCTCATTTTGGCAGACAAGTTTGGAATTGAAGCGAAAAAGGAAACTGCTAAAGATGTGTTTTTAGAAGTTGCCAAACAATATTCATACAATCCAGTGGCTGATTATTTCAATAGCCTGCGGGAATTAGATTTGCCATTGGTAAGCAATGAGCAATTATCAAAAGGCTTTGGATTTGATAAAAACGATTCCCAATCTATCGAGCTATTCCGGCTACATTTGAGAGCATGTGCCAACCGTGGCTTAAACCCCGGCTGCAAACTAGATAGCCTTTTGATTTTTGAAGGATTGCAGGGTGATTGCAAAAGCGGCAGCATAAAAGCATTGTCGCCAAATAGGAGCTGGTACGATGAGACTACACACACCAACTTTGATAGCAAAGATGCGCTATCGGCTTTTAACAGTACATTCCTGCATGAATTTAGCGAAATTGAAAAACTTACGATGACGCGAGATGTTGCAGAATTCAAAAGTTGGATTACGCGAGAATTTGACTGTTATGTGGAAAAATACGAAACACAAGTTACAGAACATCCGCGCCGCTGTTGTCTTTTTGGCACCACTAATCAAAAACAATTCTTAAATGATCCCACTGGTTCGCGGCGCTTTTTAGTTTGCCATGTTGCAAAGAAATCAAATCCGAAACTAATTGAGGAATTCAGGGATGCGCTATGGCGGCAATCACTTTTAGAGCTAGAGAGCGGCATGCCGTATTATTTGGAAAATAACGATCAACTGGCCATTGCAAATAATGAGCGCGGCGCCATTGCAACTCATACCCATCCATGGGAAGATTTGCTAAATGAAAAAATTGGCGGGTTGCCCATAGGTACGTTTGTCTCATCGTCTTCAATATTGGCGATGACAGAAGTTAAATCAGACCGTGCTAATGCAGGGCATTACAAAATTCTGGCTTCAATTATGGATCGGCTTGGGTGGATAAGAAAAAAGCGCCGCGAGGATAACAGTCCAGTTAATGGTTTTGAAAAAGTTACCAACATAGCTGCTATAGCTGACCATCAGGAAGATTTGGCCAATATTTTCTAAATAACTGTTTTTGCCATTGTCATCATGAATTGCCATCGGTCTACCGGTGGCTTTTTTTTGGTCTCCGTGGGGCTGTTCCAGATGTTCCAGCAAATTCCCAACACTTGCATTCACGCTCCATCGGCCCCTAAACCGCCGTTTTTGCCATCAAAAGCTAAAAAGGAAAGTCCTGAGATTCTTCTGGAACATCTGGAACATCTGGAACAAGTCAATGGTGGACTGGGTTTGAAGCGTTCCAGAAGCGTTCCAGAAGGGCCGTTTGTTCCAGTAGAAATTTCCATGGACGATCATGGCCTACTAAAAAGCTGGCAAATGTTCCAGAAGAGGCGTTTTTGTTCCAGTAACGGCAAATTCTTCTGGAACGCTTCTGGAACAGATTTGCACTTGCATGGAATGGCATGGACAATGGGTCAGCAATATTAATTCGATGGACAGCGCCGGCCTGGTGCCCATGGACCAGCAGCATGAAGCCGAGGTGGATGGACAACCTTTGAACGAATGGGCAGCTTCAAATGAAATTGGCAAAAGTACCGCCTATTCATTTTTGGCACTGGTCAAGCAACACGGGATTGAACCAGAAAAAACCAAGGGCGCCGGAACCAAACCATTGGTGCTTTTGACTGGTCCAGTTCTGAAAATGATGAATCAGCTTCTGGCGGATCATCGCCGTGGGATGTCCCTACCAGATATCAAACGAAAATACGAAACCAGCAGCGCCATAGCCACAACACCACCAGCGGCCATTTCAGCCATTCCCGCTGATGAACCGGTTAACGATCCTGAAATTCTGTTGAAGCGGCTGGAGGCGGCAACCATGGCGCAATCAACTGGACTGCCACTGACAAAAGCCGAAATTCAATGGATCATCGGCACCGGCATCAGCAGCGAAACAGCGGCAATGGCACGGTGCGGCATTGAAAAGCGCGGGAGACGCTGGACGCTGTTGCCGCCGGCAGTAGGCTAACGAGTAAGTAGGAGCATTTTTATCAAAATGAAACCACACCAGAGTTTAATAGTTTTATCTTTTGGACTTGCTTTGTTTACTTCACCTGTTGACGCTGCGGGGGTTGATTACGTTAAATGTGATGCAATGCAAAACGCATTGGTTAGGCTTGCCAATACTCCTGAGATGCAACTTGTCAGCCAATTGGCGAGGAACAGAGCTATAACAAATTCTCGTTCTGCCTACGAAGAAAATGAGCTTTACCCCGGATATTATCAAGAGGCGATTGGTCAACTTAAACGCGGTATAGGCGACCCAGAACAGGTCGCTGTACTAAAAAAGATTTCCGAGATAATGGCTGAAAAGGAGAAAATGGGTTGCCCATAGTCAGCCCCTTCTACCCCCAACAGGTTGAAAGGATCGGACTATGGCCATTTGAGCCATGGCAATGGATGTCATAGATAGAGAGTCAATGAATGCCGCCATGGCACGGAACGCTCCATGATCGACCATGGAACGCCATGGAAAAAAGCTATGCAGGCATTGCATAGAAAAAAGCATTGACAAAAGCACCATGGACCGCCATGGAATTTTTTAGCCTCCATGGAACCCCGTGGAATTCCGCGTACCTGTCTATTGAGCAGTTACGCAAGCCTGGACCGCCATGCAGCCAACAGCCATAAACCCTGTTGTGGACAGGCTTTAAGGGGTTGTCGCCATGCCGCCATGGCCGCGTCCATAAATCTGGACCGGCATAGTTGGACTTGGTCGGCAATGGACACCAGCAGCAGCGCCGCCAGACCCACATAAACCTTAAATCTATTTAACTGTGCAGCATCGTAGACTATATCCTCTAGCGCAATAACGGCGGCAAGCTATTTTTTGTTTCGGCGGGTTACCTAATTATTTTGCGGTGGGTTTTTGTATCCAGTTCTGAAAACTGCTAAATGGTGTAGTTAGTCGCAAAATGCTCGTTAGACTTATGTAACACCAGCGAAACTATTTATGGTGAAACTACCATCGCCCACAAATTGGCTCAGTTGCCGTGAGGCTTATCAGCTCGCAAAATACCATTTGCGAAAGGATGAACATGCACTTAAAACTGCATTAGACATCTGGAACGATTGGGAAATCGAACGTGCATTACTGACACCTACCTGCATTATTGGTTTCCACAAAAAAGTTGCCGATGAATACAAACAGTCGTCACTGGAATTTGATGAAGCCAGTAAAAATTTTGAATTAGCTTGTCAAATTCAGGCTGAAGCTAAGAAACTAAAAGACACCACC
>NZ_JAGQCO010000084.1:0-5875 GCF_024346235.1 Cyanobium sp. BA5m-21 | reverse complement strand
AGGCCACGAGCTTGTCGAGGAACGCCTCCATCCCCAGCCCGTTCTTCACCAGCACCCCTGCCTGGCGCAGGGCCGTCAGATCGCCCGGTTTGGCCTGGAAGTCGTGGGGGCCCAGGTTGGGAGGGATCAGTGCGGTGACCGTGGCGCAGTCGCCCGCCACCGCCTTGGTGAACAGGGTGATCGGCAGGAAGGTGGTGACCACCTTGAACGCCTTGCCACCGGAGCTGGAGTCGTTGGTCTGCCTCGGGGCTACGCAGCCCACCAGGACGAGAGCCAGTGCCAAAAGACCGGTGCGTTGCAGGCAGGCGAACAAAAAGCTCATCAGGATTCAGACAACAAGAGTGGATGGCCCATCAGGGAAACCAGGGCGGCGACCCTCACGACAGAAGGAGCTGCAATGAGAATCATTCTTATCGTAACGGAGACTGTTTCGCCTTTTTGAGCAGGTCACGCCAGGAGAAGCCGCGGGCGGCGAGGCCTTGCTGCAGAGCGTCCAGCAGCGCCAGGGCGTGGTCAAGATCCTCACCGTCCACGCCCTGATGCCAGTCCCCGGTCAGCTGTTGGCAGGCCGCATCAAGCCCAGCAGCAGCGGTGATGGCGCCGCCGCTGGTGCGCCCATCTGGCCGAAGTCGGGCTCTTGCGCTGAGTGCATCCACCGGCGGAGGCAGGGCCTGGGGGCCTCCGCCGGTTGGCGTGTCACCGTCTTCAAAAAAACAACTGCGGGCGCCTGTGTGGCAAGCCACATCCCCCACCTGCTGCACGCTTAGCAGCAGCACGTCTGCATCGCAGTCGTAGCGAAACCCCCGCAGCAGCTGGATGTGTCCGCTGGTTGCTCCTTTGTGCCAGAGCTGCTGGCGCGAGCGGCTCCAGTAGTGCACCTGCCCGGTCTCAAACGTGGCCAGCAGCGATGGGCTGGTCATCCAGGCCAACATCAACACCGCACCGTCGAGCCAGTCCTGCGTGATGGCGGGGATCAAGCCATCGGCGTTGAAACGCAGGTGATCGACGCAGGCGCGTGGCCATCGCTCCATGGCGCTCATGCCCTGACCCCCTCATCCGGATCGAGGGGCCACATCACCCAGCCGCCCTCCTCACCGCCAGCTGCCAGGGCCTTGCGGTCGGCTCGCCAGGCCACGCTGCTGAGCGCCTGACCATTCAGTTCGAGCACCTGGAGCAGGGATCCGGCTTCCGACCACAGCGCCGCGGTGCCATCACGCGAGGCCGTGACGATCGGGGCCTGGGCAGGGCCACAGGCCAGCGCTGAGATCCGATCCAGATGAAAGGGCAGCAGCACGGCGTTCCAGGCCTCAAGGTCACCCCCCTGGCCCGACCACACCACAGCGGCCTCCGCCGCTGCGACCAGCAGCCCTTGCTGTCCGCTGGCCAACCGCGACAGCGCCAGCGCATGGATCTTGCCCGGCAGGTCACCTACGCCAAGCATGGGTTGCTGCAGATCCCGCCACAGCACCAGGCGGCGATCCAGCAAACCAGCTACGAGCCAAGGGGGGTCCGATCCCCAAACCAGCTGTAGAACCGCCGAGCCCGTTTCCAAGTGCAGCGGCTCCGGGACCGGCTGGGCCGGAGACGGCGTTGGCGGCAGGCTCCAGATCCACACCCCCTGCCCCGTGCCCACTGCCAATTGATCACCCGCTGGGCTCCAGCTCAATGCCATCACCGCAGATCCAGGAATGCGTAGGGGCGGCAGCCAGATCTGAGCCTCGCTGTGCCAGAGGCAGATCTCCGCTCCCCGTGCCACCGCCAGCAACACGCCATACGGTTGCCACGCCAGTTGATCAATCCATCCCCCCAGTGGCGGCACCGGCCTCTGTTCGGGCACGTCTCCGTCCAGTTGCCAGAGCGAGATCACACCACCCTCACCGGCGGCAGCCAGCCGGCTGCCACAGCTGGAGAAACCCAGGGCGTCAAAGCCCTTGCTCCCGGCAGCGGTGGCCTCCTGCAAGGGCCAGTCCACGCCGGCCGCGAAATCCACAAGGATGAAATCCCCAGCTGCGCTGGTGATGGCCAATTGGGCAGCCTGGGGAGCCCAGGCTAAGCCGGTGATGCAGCCCTGAACCTTGCCGCGCAGTTGCTCCTTCACCGGTCCTTGGGCCGTGGCTGATGCGGGCTGCGAGAGCTCAACCATCACGGGTGCTGCACTCCAACAGCTGGTTGAGCCGCATCCGCTGCTCGCCGTGCGGATCAGGGGCCAGCTCACCGACCAGCTCCTGAGCCAAGCGCTCGACAGCCTGCGGCCACTCCACCTCACCGGTGCGCTGCAGCAGCAGCTCCACCGAAAGCAGCCAGGCCTGCAGAGCCCTGAGATCGCTGAGCACCTGCCGCCGACCGATGGTCTGCCGCGCCAGGGAGGATGGTTCGCTGGCGAGGTGCTGGACAACAGCTGCCGTCAGGCTCTGCATGGCCTGGAGGCAGGCCCAGAGCTGCTGTTGCTGCCCCCGCAGGCTGTCCTGCCGTCGCAGCAGCCCATCGTGAAGCCGCTCGAAGCGCTCCTGCTCCTCGGGTGAGGGTTCCTGTTCCCAGGGGTCCTGACCAGAGAATTCCCGCGCGTCCGAAGTCATCGGCAGACGCCGGAGCCAGGGGGACGAGAGCAGCACCAAATGCTCCGCATCAGCAAACGATAATCATTCTCGTAAGATAGCTGCTTGGTGTTGTCCTCCTTGGCCATGCAGCGCAGAACAGCTTCACGGCAGGGGCAGAGCCCCATCACCCCAGTGGCACGCGCACCTGAGAAGCCCGCGCCTGTGCTGACCGTGGCGCTGCAGGCCACGGACCTTAGTGGCAGGCGGCAAACCGAACGGCAACTCCTCTCCCTGGCTGTTGGTCAAGACACACTTCCGGCCTGGCTGGAAATGGAGTTGGCAGGCCTGCAGCCAGGAACCACAAGGCGCTGGCGCGTGGGGCCTCGCCAGCGGCCCCTGGCACTGGTGGGCCATTCCCTCCTGCCCAGCAACGGGCTGATTTGGTTGCAGGTGGAGCTGCTCGAATCCCGCCAGCCCTCACTGCCAGGGGATGGGCCCAGTGGTTGCGCCTTGATCAGCCAGGCCGAGGTTCAGATGCTGTTTGAACGCTGGAACAACGCGTTGCAGAGCCGGGATCCGGAACGAATAGCGCACTTGTACAGCCGCGATGCGGTGCTGCTGCCAACGCTCTCGGATGAGCCCCGAACAGACCATGACAGCATCGTGGACTATTTCAGCCACTTTCTAGAGAAGCGACCCAGCGGTGAGATCAGCCAGCGGGAAATTCTGATCGGCTGCAACATGGTGCAAGACGCAGGTTTATACAACTTCCGCTTCCTTGACGGCAGCAACGCCCAGGCCCGCTACAGCTTTATCTACGTGCTTGAGAATGGTGAGTGGAAGATCTCCCACCATCACTCCTCCCTGCTGCCGGAAGCAACAAGAAGCTGATGGGCACCCTCAGGATCCAGCTCCACGACAGCCTGAGCCGGCGCAAGCGCCCCCTGCAGCTGGAGCAACCTGATCGGGTGACGCTGTATGTGTGCGGCCCCACCGTCTATGACTTGCCCCACATTGGGAATGCCAGGCCGGCTGTGGTCTTTGATGTGTTGGTGCGCTTGCTTCGCCACGCCTATCGGCAGGTGATCTATGTGCGCAACTTCACCGATGTCGATGACAAGATTAACGCGGCGGCAGCCTCAAAGGGGGTGCCCATTCGCACGATCACGGAGCGCACGATTGCCGCGTATCAGGCCGACATGCGCGCTCTGCATGTGCTTCCACCGGACCGGGAGCCCCGCGTCACCGAGCACATCAGCGACATCCAGCTCCTGATCGCCCAACTGCTGGATCGTGGCCATGCCTATGTTGCGGCGGGCCATGTGCTGTTTGAGGTGGCCAGCTTTGCCAGCTACGGCCAGCTCTCCGGCCGCACGAAGGAAGGAATGCAGGCCGGCGCCCGCGTGGAGGTGGCTCCCTTCAAGCGCGATCCCATGGATTTCGTGCTCTGGAAACCCTCCAGCCCAGACATGCCGGGTTGGGAGAGTCCCTGGGGTCGCGGACGGCCCGGCTGGCACGTGGAATGCACGGCCATGATCCAGCGCCACCTGGGTTTCCCGATCGACATCCACGGCGGCGGCCAGGACCTGATCTTTCCCCACCACGAGAACGAGATCGCTCAGGGCTGTGCTGCCACCGGTCTGCCCTATTGCCACACCTGGCTGCACAACAGCTTCATCACCGTGGCTGGGCAGAAGATGTCGAAATCCCTCGGCAATGTGCTGCTGGTCCGAGATCTGCTCCTGCAGGCTCCCGGCGAAGCCCTGCGCTTTGCCCTGCTGGCCAGCCACTACCGCCAACCCCTGGACTGGAATCAGGAGCGGCTCGTGCAGGCAAAACGCACGCTGGCGAGCTTCTACAGGGCCCTGAGTTGTAGCGACACCGCAGCAGTTGTTGGCGCGACTGGCAACGAGGGCGAACCAGATCCGATCGTGCTGCAGGCCCTGGCGGACGATCTCAACATCTCCGCCACCCTTGCCCGCCTGCATGGCCTGAGCCGGGAACTGCAACGCGCCAGCTCTGATGCTGCGCGGGAATCGCTCAGGGCCAGCCTGCTCGCCTCAGGCCGTTTGCTCGGCTTGCTCCAACAGGACCCCCTTCAGGCCCTGGCCGCCTTGCAGGCCCCGTCCCGGCCGGCCGAACGGTCGCAGCCGCAGCTGAACGAGGCGTCCATCGCCGAGCTCCAGAAGCGCCGCCTCCAGGCGCGTCAGGACGGCGACTTTCAGTTGGCCGACCGGTTGCGGCATCAGCTGATCGAGGCGGGGGTGACGGTCGCAGACGTCAGGGCCTGCCGTCCCATCGCTCCGCCAAGCCCTGCTCGACCCTCCCATCACCGTGGCTGAAACCGTGACGCGTCTCCTGCTGCTGCTGATCCGCGGCTACCAGATCCTGATCAGCCCACTGCTGGGGCCCAACTGTCGCTTCACTCCCAGCTGCTCCCAGTACGCCATCGAAGCGATCCAGATCCACGGGATAATCGGCGGCAGCTGGCTGTCGCTCTGCCGGCTGGGTCGCTGTCATCCACTTCACCCGGGTGGCTACGACCCCGTTCCACCCCCTATGCAGAAAGAGACAAGCCAGCCATGACCGCCTCTGATCCGCAACGGCGCTTGGAGCAGTTCAAGGCGTTCATGGGCGTTGGAGCCGCTGTTCAACCAAACCCGGCCCCACCGGAACGCCGCTGACGTTCCCTGCTTGGCACTTCCACCGGCCACAGCCACCAGCGGCCTTGATCGCCACCGGCCGCCAGATGACGGCCATCAGGCCGCCAGGCCAGCGCCTGGAAACCTTGCCCCTCCCCTTCCAGCGGCTGCCGCATCCGGCCGCGTCCATCCCAGAGGGCCACGGTGCCGTCGGCGGAGGCACTGGCCAGCAGGCTGCTATCAGGCGCAAAGGCAAGAGCATGAACGCGGTGCTGATGCCAAAGAAGGGGCTCGGGCTTCCAGCCCTGCTGGCTCTGATTGCGCTGTTGCCACAGCACCACGGTGTCGCCTGAGGCCACCGCCAAGGCGGGTGCCAGTCGACCAGGCTGATCGCTCCAGGCCAGGGCCCGCACCTTCGCGGGGAACCCACTGAACTGCCAGGGTCGGCCATAGCCCTCCTCGGGCCAGAGCAGCAGCGAGCGATCCATCTGGCCACAGGCCAGAAGCCCACCGATGGGCGAAAAGGCCAGGGCCAGGCCAGCCGAGCCCGTGGGGGCCCGCAGGGTCCAAGGGGCACCACAGCACCACTTCACCGTGGCAACTGGCCGCTAGCTGTACCCCATCGGCGCTCCAAGCCAGGGTCTGGATCGTGCCGGGCAACGGCAACGGTGGCTCACGCCATTGCCGGTTGGCCCC
>NZ_JAGQCO010000083.1:0-5898 GCF_024346235.1 Cyanobium sp. BA5m-21 | reverse complement strand
CTGGTGCCGTTGATGAACAGGGAGCCTCCATCGGCCGAGCCCTGACCAAAGCGTCCGAAGACGCCGGCAACGAGATCACGGCTGAAGGCGTAATCGAGCCGGAGGCCCAGCTGGGCCCCGTCGAAGGAGGAGGTGCCCACCGATCCGCCCGAGCGGACCACGGGACCGCCGAAGCCATCCCCGAACACCCGCAGCCGCCAGCCGGTGCGCTCTGCGTAGTAAGCACCTGGTTCGGTACTGAAGCGGAAGGCGGGATCGGATGTGGTTTCCGGGCCCGCGACCGTGTATTGGTTTACATCGATCCCATGATCCACATTCGGATCGAAGGGCACCTTCTGGGGAAGGATCTCCAGTAGATCCCGACCGAACACCTGCCAGCTGCGGGCGAGGCCCAGGGGCTGCAGGCGGGCGTCGGTGCGATAGACGTTGACCGCCAAAGGCACCACCGGCCCCACTGGAGGCACAACCGGCGGCGGAAAGCAGAACTCCGCCTCGGTGCCATCGGGGCAAATCGCGGCCCTGGCCGGTGCAAGCGGCAGGGAGAGGGCCAGCAGCGGAGCGGCGGCGACCCCCAGCCAGATGGTGTTACGGAATGAAGTCGCCATGCCTGTAAAGGGTGGGTTGAGTTGGGTTGAGTGCTTCCGCCGGATTTTGCGCGGCAGGCTTGATGCCTTCAACTACAACTGCTGATGCCGCAATTGCAAAGACAAAATAGATCATGACCAGCTCCATGAGGAGCAGGTCAGCGGATCAACTCCAAAGGCGAACCAGGACTGGGCAACAAGAAGAAAAAACAGAGACCACCAACCGAATCGCTGTCCAAATCGTGCCGCGGGGTGGGCATTACTTGGTAAGTTGATGCCTATCTGGCGTAGCGCAATCTCTCATGGCCCCTTCCCCCGTCATCGGGCTTAGCCCAGCACCGCTGAGCCTGCTTTACGGGGACACAGGCAGCCTGCGCCTCACCTTCGATGAGACGGCCGCCACGGGTTTCTCCCCCTGGCTCGAACTCCAGGTCACCGCCCCCAGCAACAACCTCAGCTTCGGGACCGCCAGCTGGGCCGGGCTCACCCTCACCACGCAGACCTACACCTTCACCCGCAGCGGCACCAGTGGTCCGTACACCCTCATCAACCCCATCACCGGGGTCACCCTCACCAGCGCCACCCCCGACACGCTGCTGATCTGGCAGCTGCCCGTGGGCAGCTACGTGGCTTCGGCCCCCGAACTGGTGGTGGATTTGCCGGTGACGGTCAAGCCCACCACCCCGACCCTCGGGCCCGTGACCCTGCGGGCAGGCGGCGGCTACGCCCTCGGCACTGATCCCCTCAACAACCCGCTGACGGATCCGCCGATCAGCGCCCCGAACGTGGCGGGACAGGTGGTGCCCACGCCGCTCACCTTCAGCAAGAGCAGCAACCTTGCGGAGTCGGAAACGGTCACCGGTCCCAACTTCAGCAGCTTCTGGAGGTTGTCGGCCAACATCGCCGATGGGGTCCAGCTGAACAACCTGGTGTTCAGCGACACCCTGCCCAACGATCTCAACCTGCTGGCCATCAACCCCAGCTTGAAGCTGACTGGCACCCTCACCCAGCAGCCGGTGGGCAACCCCACGGCCACGGGCAACAACCAGATCGTTATCAACTACGGCGGCCCCACCACCGGGACCACCAGCCCGGAGGAGGCTGCCGCCCAGATCAATTTCTACGTTCCCAACACCCTCGACCCCACCACCGGCGGGGCGATCACTTACATCAATACCGCCACCGCCACCACAAGCTGGGCCAACGCCCCAAGTGGGAGCGTCAACCTCAACATCGCCGCCAGCGACACGATCACCGCCCGGGCCCTGGCGATCCAGAAGGCGGCCAGCACCAGCCAGGTGGTGCCGGGCGGCAGCGTCAGCTTCACCCTCAATTTCCAGATCTCCGATTACTTCGCCTTCGGCGATCTGATCGTCAAGGATCTGCTCGGCGACGGACTCACCTATACCCCCGGCAGCGCCACGATCAGCCTGCAGGAGCAGGGCAACTCCCGCACCGGCGGCGGCAACGTCGCATTCGATCAGGCCTATATCAGCTACCTGCCTGATGTTGCAGGCACCGGCGTCGATGGCAAGGACAGCCTCAGCTTCAATCTCAGCAACTGGCTGAAATCAGTCGGCGACGACGGCATTCTCCAAGGCGGACGGGTCAGGAGCAGCACAGCAGGTGCCACCAAAGGCACGATCACGTTCACAGCCAGCGTCGACGACGCCTTTACTGCCCCGAAAGTCGCCGGTCAGAACATCAAAGCTGGCGACAAGCTGGGCAACGACGTCACCCTGCAGGGAGACATCCAGGAGCCACTGCTGAGCGGCTTCCTCGACACCAACCGCCTGGTCAGCGACACCAGCTCAGTGAACTTGAACGTGGCCGACATCGGCTCCGCCAAGACGGTGGTGGCCCGCAACGGCCAGGCCCTCGGCTCCGCTCCCCTGGTGCTCACTCCGGGCGACACGGTCACCTATCGCATCAAGGTGACCTTCCCCACGGGGGACATTCAGGGCTTCAACCTGAGCGATTACCTGCCCACGCCGGTTTACGACGTGGACAAGGAGGCCCGCGGTGGCGCGAATCCCACCGCCTTCGAGTTCTTCAGTAACGGCGCCACCGTCAGCATCCCGGGCAGCCTTCCCCCGGCCGGCTCCTTCAGTTATGGCAGCCAGCACAATGCGCCCCAGTTGGTGGGGAACTCGCTGCAGGCCGGACCAGCGGTCAACGATCTGGTGGCGACGATCGCCAACACCAGCGATTCCAGCAACACCCCCACCACGGTTGACCTCTATTACACCGTCACCGTCAGTGGTGCGGCCATCAGCGATCGGTTGCCGATCACCAACATCGCCAGTGCCAGCACCGTTGACTCCAACGGTGTCAGCCGCCCCACCCAGGTGTCGGCGGTCACCGGCGAGGTGCTGGCCCCCAACCTCAAGATTCGCAAGGGCATTGTTGTAACCAGCCGCGACAGCCTCACCGGAGCCCAAGGAGTCACTTACAGCCCCACCCTCAACACGGGAGGCGCCACCTTCCCGGCATCCATAGGCACTGTGCCCTTCACCGGCACGGTGAGCAGCGGCGGTATCAGCGTGGCCGGCGGCAACGGCTCCACTGGCACCGTCAACAACGGCGCCCTCGATTCCAACGTCATAGGGCTCGATGCGGGCGACACCGTCCGCTTCGTGGTGGTGATCGAGAACATCGGCACCAGTTACCGCGGCGCCTTCAACGTGCAGCTGCGCGATGAGCTGCCCGCCGGGCTCAGCTTCACCCCCGGCAGTCTGCGCATCGTTGACGGCAGCGGTGCCCTGATTGGCTACACCCGGCCCGGCGGCACGGCCGCCAGCCAAGCGGAGATCTTCTCCGCCACTGGCGTCCGGCTGAGCGACCCCGGCCCAACACTCCCTGACGCGAATGGCGTCGGCGGCGGTGCCATCGACGGCTACAACGCCAGCAGCGGCCGCAACATCGCCGTGGTGAGCTTCGATGCCACCGTCGATCCGGGCGCCTACGGCCAGCTGGTGGACGGCAAGCTCACAAACGTGGGCGAGCTGGAGGACTACACCAACGTGCCCTCAGGGGGCACGGGCTATCTACCCGGCTCCATAGAGCTGATCGACAACGCCACGATCACGCTTCGGAACGCCACGGTCAGCAAGTCGGTCGTCTCCACCTCGGAGGCTTCCACCAGCGGCAGCAACGTCGCCATCGGCGAGATCGTTCGCTACCGGGTGCAGGTCACGGTTCCCGAGGGGGACCTGACCAACTTCAAGCTGGTGGATGCCCTCCCCACCGGGTTGTCTTTCCTGAACGACGGCACCGCCTCGGCCCCGATCTTCTCCTCCGGGGTGAGTGGCTCCCGGACGCCCACCACCCCAACGATCGACGGTTCCAACCTCACCTGGGACTTCGGCAACCTCACCAACAGCGACCGCGACAACACGATCGACGACACGATCGCGCTCGAGTTCAACGCCCTGGTCACCAACATCAGTGGCAACAGCAACGGCATCACCCACACCAACACCGCCACGGTGAGCTACGAGGCCGGCTCTGCCAGCGGCACCGCGGCGGTGACGATCACTGAGCCCAACATCACGATCACCAAGGCCGTCAGCCCCACCAGCAATGTGCAAGCGGGCGACACCCTCACCTACACGGTCACGGTGAAGAACGCGGCGGGCCGCGCCGATGCCTTCGATCTCGTGCTCAACGATGCCCTCGGCAACCTGGGCAGCAACTTTGACCTGCAGAGCGTCACCCTGCCCGGCACCTTGCCGTCCGGCACCAGCTCAATCGTCGACAACTCCGTCACCAGTGGCTCCAGCGCAGCGACGGGGGATCAGATCCAACTCAAGATCGATCGGCTCAATGGTGGCCAGAGCTTCAGCTTAACCTACAAGGGCGTGGTGCTGACCGGGATTCAACCCGGCACCACCCTCACCAACACCGCCAACGTCACCTACACCGGTTTGCCGGGCAGCGGCACCCCCAACGGCAGCGGCGGCAACAGCACCGGCAGCACCATCCCAGGGGCGTCCGGTGCGGCCAACGGTGAGCGGAACGGCAGCGGCGGGGTCAATAACTACAGCAAGAACGCCAGCCGGTCGGTGGTGAGTCAGGCCCTGGGTCCCATCAAGAGCACCCGGCTCACCTCCGAGGCCCACACCAGCGGCAATGGGGTAGCGATCGGTGAAATCGTGCGCTTCCGGCTGCAGACAAGTCTTCCCCAGGGCACGATCGGCAACACGTCCTTTGTCGACAACCTGCCCAGCGGGTTCAGGTTCCTGGGCGACAACACCGCCACCCTGGCCTTCGTCAGTACCAATCCAGCAGACCTGAGCTGGAGCCTGGGGCCGATCACCCCCTACTACCTCCCCAGCGCCGGCAACAACAACACGGTGATTCCCACCGCCACGTTTGTGCCCACGGTCTCTGGTCAGTCGCTGTCATGGGACCTGGGGGAGATCATCAACCTCAACACCGTCGACGCACAGATCGAGTCGGTGATCGTCGAGTTCAACGCCATCGTGGCCAACGTGGCGGGCAACCAGGCAGGCGTCACCCTCACCAACAGCTTCATCGCCAGCGCGGGCATCTCAGGCAAACCCGTGCAGACCACATCGAATGCAACCCCATTGTCGGTGCTGGAGCCCAACCTTCAGACCGATAAGACTGTTGCGCTCCAAAAAACAGGGGTTCTTGGCAATGCCAACGCCACCCCCGGCGACACCCTCGTCTACACCGTCGTTGTCCGCAACACGGGCACGGCCAAGGCGTTCAACCTCTTCATCGACGACAACCTCGATGCCCTGGGGCTCAACTTCGACCTCAGCGGTTCTCCAACGATTGTTCAGAGCCAGACGGGTGCTCCGGCGACCACCGATAACTCGATCTTCAGTGGCAGCAATGGACTGGCCGATCGGATCTCAGTTCTGATCCCTGAACTGGACATCAACCAGAGCGTCACCCTGACCTACCGAGGTGTGCTCTCCGCCGGCCTGCCACCGGGCACTGCCCTCACCAACACCGCCCAGGTCACCTACACCAGCCTGCCGGGCACTGGCACGCCCACTGGCAGTGGCGGCAACAGCACCGGCAGCAGCACCCCCGGCGGCTCAGGCGCCGCCAATGGAGAACGCAATGGTGATGGCGGCGTCAACGACTACCTCAGCAGCAAGACCCTGATCCTGGTGGCCAACCGCCCTCCCGTGGCGGTGAATGACACGGGCAACGCCGTCGAAGCCGGCGGCACCTCCAACACCACCCCCGGCAGCAATGCCACCGGCAACCTGCTGACCAACGACACCGATCCAGACCCCGCCGACAAGCCCCTCACCTCCAAGGGGAAGGTGACCTC
>NZ_JAGQCO010000082.1:0-6044 GCF_024346235.1 Cyanobium sp. BA5m-21 | reverse complement strand
TGGCGTCGTCAGTTTTCTCAATGTTGAGAATTTTGCCCCGCAATGGCAGGATCGCTTGGAAGCGACGGTCTCGCCCCTGCTTGGCCGAACCACCAGCTGAATCCCCCTCCACGATGTAGATCTCAGACTCGGCCGGGTCGCGGGAGGAGCAATCTGCCAACTTGCCAGGCAGGGTGGAGCTCTCGAGCACGCTCTTGCGTCGCACCAGCTCGCGAGCACGGCGGGCAGCCTCGGCTGCATTGAAGGCCTGAATAGCCTTCTCGAGGATCAGATCGATCACCGAGGGATTGAATTCTAGATATTCGCTGAGGGCTTCCCCCACCAGCGTGTCAACAATGCCGCGAACTTCCGTATTACCCAACTTAGTCTTGGTCTGACCCTCAAATTCCGGGTCGGGCACCTTTACCGAAAGCACCGCGGTGAGGCCCTCGCGGATGTTTTCGCCAGCTAGGTTGGTATCGGCATCCTTGCGCTTGCCGCGCTTTTTGGCAAAGGTGTTGAGGGTGCGGGTAAGCACCGTTTTCAGGCCCTCGATATGGGTGCCACCATCGACAGTGCGGATGTTGTTGGCAAAGCCAAGAATGCTGTCTGAGTAGGCATCCACGCACCACTGCAGTGCCGCTTCCACCTGTACACCGTCCTTTTCGCGGTTGACGTAAATGATTTCGGGGTGGAGAGGATCCTTCTCCTTATTCATGTAAGCGACGTATTCCTTGATGCCGCCTTCGTAGAAATAGATCTCTTCGTGAGCTTCGCCAGCGGCATTGCGGGCCGCAGCACGGTCGTCACGGAAGACAATCCGCACCCCACCATTGAGGTAGGCCAGCTCGCGTAAACGCGAGGAGAGAGTTTGGTAGTCGAACTCAATGCCGGTCGAGAAAATCTCGATATCGGGCTTGAAACACACCGATGTTCCGGTGCGGCCCTTCTCGCCAGCGGCTGATTGCAGGATGCCAATCGGGGCGCCGCGCTCAAAGCGCTGGGTGTGCACCTGGTCTTGGCGGTAAACCGTGACCTCCACCCACTCGGAGAGGGCATTGACCACCGACACACCAACGCCGTGCAGGCCGCCAGAAACCTTGTAGCCACCAGAGCCAAACTTGCCGCCGGCGTGCAACACCGTGAGCACGGTTTCAAGGGCGCTCTTACCGGTGCGCGGGTGGATATCGGTGGGGATGCCGCGGCCGTTGTCGGTGACGGCGCAAGATCCGTCGTCGTTGAGCACCGCCAGGATCTGGTCGCAGTGGCCGGCTAGGGCCTCATCCACTGCGTTATCGACCACCTCGTACACCAAATGGTGCAGGCCTCGGGGCCCGGTGGAGCCGATGTACATGCCCGGCCGCTTGCGAACCGGCTCCAGGCCCTCCAGAACCTGGATCTGCTCGGCGCCATAGGCGGCCTGAATTTTCGTGGAAGCTTGGCTTTCAGCGCTCATGCAGGAAGGTCTCCCCAGGGATTCGGCACAGGACGGCGAAATCCCGGGGCAAGTAAGGCGCAAACGGGCCCAAAAGCCCTATTGCAATAAGCAATTTACCACCGCCAACCCGGGCTGACACCCCCTGGCAAGGTGGACCCATGAGCCCCACTGAGTCCGCAGGCCAACCCCTTGTCATCGTCTTGCTGGGCCCCACGGCCAGCGGCAAAACGGACCTGGCAATCGCCCTGGCCCAGGCCCTCGATCTGGCGGTGCTGAACGTGGATTCGCGCCAGCTCTACCGGCAGATGGACGTGGGCACCGCCAAGCCCACGGCCGCTCAGCGGGGGCAGGCGCGCCACGAGCTGCTGGATCTGCGCGATCCCGACCAGCCGATCAACCTGCAGGAGTTTCGGGCGATCGCCGAGGCCCAGCTCAACGCCGAACTTGCCAGCAAGCCCCTGGCCCTGCTGGCTGGCGGCAGCGGCCTCTACCTACAGGCCCTCACCCAGGGGCTGGAGCCCCCAGCGGTGCCACCCCAACCCCAACTGCGCGCCCAGCTAGCAGCCCTCGGCCAGCCCCTCTGCCACCAGCTGCTGCGCCAGGGCGATCCAGCGGCCGCCGCCCGCATCGCCCCCGCCGATGCCGTGCGCACCCAAAGGGCCCTGGAGGTGCTCTATGCCACGGGGCGGCCCCTATCCAGCCAGCAGGGGGCCACGCCGCCGCCCTGGCGGGTGCTGGAGCTGGGCCTAACCCCCACCGACCTAACAGGCCGCATTGCCAGCCGCACCAAGGGCCTATTTGCTGCGGGGCTGGTAGCTGAAACCGAAGCGCTGATCGAGCGCTACGGGGCTGAACTGCCCCTGCTCAACACCATCGGCTATGCCGAGGCGAAGCAGCAGCTGGCCGGCGAGCTCAGCGAAACTGAAGCGATCGCCCTTTGCGAGCAGCGCACCCGCCAATTCGCCAAACGGCAACGCACCTGGTTTAGGCGGCGCCATGCGCCGATCTGGCTGGAAGAGCGCAGCACCGAGGGGCAGTTGGCCCAGGCGTTGCAAGTGGTCGAGCGCGGACTAGGGTGAAGCGTTAGCGATTTCGCGATCCTTCACACCCCTGAATGCCTCCACGTCCCCGTTTTGACCGCCGTGCTCCCGTGCGGGAGCTGCCCAACATCAACGACCGCATCAGCTACCCCAACCTGCGGGTGGTGGATGCCGATGGCAGTCAACTGGGGGTGATCACCCGCGAGGAGGCCCTTGAGGTTGCCAAGGACCGCGAGCTCGATCTGGTGTTGGTGAGCGAAAAGGCCGATCCGCCGGTGTGCCGGATCATGGACTACGGCAAATACAAGTTTGAACAGGAAAAGAAGGCCAAAGAAGCCAAGAAGAAGTCGCACCAGACGGAAGTAAAAGAAGTGAAGATGCGCTACAAGATCGACTCGCACGACTATCAGGTGCGGATCGGCCAGGCGCAGCGCTTCCTTAAGGACGGCGACAAGGTGAAGTGCACCGTGATCTTCCGCGGCCGCGAAATCCAGCACACCGCCCTAGCTGAAGTGCTGCTCTACCGCATGGCCAAGGACCTCGAGGACAACGCCGAGATCCAGCAGCCCCCCAAGCGGGAAGGGCGCAACATGATCATGTTCCTGAGCCCCCGCAAGGCCGCCGCTCCAAAGGGCAACACCAAGGTGGCTTCAAGTTCCGCTGCAGAACCCACGGGTTAAATCGCTTCTCTAGCGATCGCCTGCATATCGCTCAAGCGCTGAACGGTTGGAGGGAAGGTCTGGGCGGGCGGACATTGGCGGGCTTGCATTGGGTTTTTGCGCGTGCAGGAAGTTGTACAGATGTACAACTTCCCGGAGGGCCGCCCACTTGCACCAGGCCCAACCGGCACAAGCGCGTATGCCAACAGGGGGATTGTCCCCAGGGCCAAGCCTCTTTATGGTGGCCACCAGCCCAATTGGCCCAACCCCGGCGTGCGATTCCACATCCAGCAGGAAAGCGACATCCCGGCGTCGACGCAGCTCTACAACCAGATCTGCTTCGCCATTGCGGCCCGCCATTACCCGCCGGGGCACCGATTGCCCAGCACCAGGCAGCTGGCGATGCAGACCGGCCTGCACCGCAACACGATCAGCAAGGTGTATCGCCAGCTGGAAACCGACGGCGTCGTTGAAGCGATGGCGGGATCGGGCATCTATGTGCGCGACCAGCAAAAGCCGCGGGAAATCAAGCCGCCGCCGGGCCCCAGGGGCCGTCCCCTGCCAGACATCGACCGTGAGGTGCGCCAGAGCGTCGATGGCCTGCTCAATGCCGGCTGCACCCTGCAGCAGAGCCGCGACTTATTCACCCGGGAGATCGACTGGCGTCTGCGCTGCGGCGCCCGGGTGCTAGTCAGCACCCCCCGCGAGGACATCGGCGCCTCGATGCTGATCGCCGAGGAGCTCATCCCCAGCCTGGAGGTGCCGGTGGAGGTGGTGCCGATGGAGGAGCTGGCGGCGGTGCTCACCGAATCCAACAACGGCACGGTGGTAACCAGCCGCTACTTCCTGCAGCCGGTGGAGGAGATTGCCAAACAGCACGGCGTGCGGGCGGTGGCCGTTGATCTCAACGATTTTCGCCACGAGCTCGACCTACTCAAGGAGCTGCGCCAGGGCAGCTGCGTGGGCCTGGTGAGCATCAGCCCGGGGATCCTGCGGGCCGCCGAGGTGATCCTGCACAGCATGCGCGGCAACGAGCTGCTAGTGATGACCGCCAACCCCGACACAGGCAGCCGCCTGCTGGCCCTGCTGCGGGCCGCCAGCCACGTGCTCTGCGACCGCCCCAGCCTGCCTCTGGTGGAGCAGAGCCTGCGCCAAAACAGGGCCCAACTAATACGGATGCCGGTGGTGCACTGCGCCCAGAGCTACCTAGGCACCGCCACCATCGACGGACTGCGCAAAGAAATTGGCCTACTTGCTAGCTGAACCCAATGGCTACATGAACCAAATGGCAGGCTGAATCAAGCGGATGAAGAGATTCGAACTCTCGACCCTCTCCTTGGCAAGGAGATGCTCTACCACTGAGCTACATCCGCAACTACCGGCTTTGCCGATTTCAAGATCATGCATGACGGGGGGCCCCTCGGTCAAACTGGCTCCATGCTCAAGGCACTGCAAGCCGACCTGGCGATCATCAAGCAACGAGATCCTGCGGCCCGAGGCACGCTGGAAATCCTGCTCTGCTATCCGGGCTTGCACGCCCTAACCCTGCACCGTCTCAGCCATTGGCTCTGGGCCCGGCGACTGCCGCCGTTGCCCCTGCTGGCACGGCTGCTGAGCCAGCTGGGGCGACTGGCTACCGGCGTTGAAATCCACCCCGGCGCCCGGATCGGCCATGGCGTGTTCATCGACCACGGCATGGGAGTGGTGATCGGTGAAACAGCCGTGATCAGTAACCGCTGCCTGCTGTATCAGGGCGTCACCCTGGGCGGCACCGGCAAGGCCCATGGCAAGCGCCACCCCACCCTGCTGGAGAACGTGGTGGTTGGCGCCGGCGCCAAGGTACTGGGGGCGATCACCGTGGGTGCCAACACCCGCATCGGCGCCGGCTCGGTGCTGCTGCGCGATGTGGCGGCCGACAGCACGGTGGTGGGCATCCCGGGCCGGGTGATCCATCAGAGCGGGGTGAGGATCGACCCCCTTGCCCACTCAGCCCTGCCAGACACGGAGGCGAATGTGATCCGCAACCTGATGGAGCGCATCGACGTGTTGGAAATGGAGCTGGCCCGCACCCAGGGCTGCCTGCGGGAGCTTGCCGCCGGCCGCCCCCTGCTGGAGCCCTGCAACGGCGCCGCTCAAAACCTCAAAGATCGCGAGATCCTGGAGTTTCTGGGCGACAACCCTGGCACCACCAGCTGAGTCCTGGTTTCCCACGCGTGCCTTCACATGGCAGCTTTCACATCAGTGCGGGCAAAATCATCGCCTTTGAACAGCAGCGGCAGATCCAGGACCATGGCTAGGCCGTAGCTGAAGCAATCACCCAGGTTGAGGCCAGCCCGGTGGCGGCCCTTGCCGAAGTGGCGCCAGCCGTGGAGGGCCCAGTGCACATGCAACGTGTCGAGCGGAAGCTACTTGATCTCCGCTCGGCCCAAGAGCAAGTCCAACTCAGGAGGCCCTGCCTCACCGAGCTGACTGATCACCAGGATCTGAGCTTCCAAGAGAGTGGCGGTGGAGATCCACTTCGGAGATGGCTGACTCAGGCAGCCAAGGAGTTCGGCAGCTTCGGGCTCCGCTTTGAGAATGGCTATCAGAGCAGAGGTATCGATCACCATCAGACCGACAGACCGTCTTCGTCGTAGAGGGCATCCTGCAACTTCAGCGCAGATTGCCCTGGGCTTCTCTCTAGTTCGGCCGCAAGCGCACGACGCACGGCATCGGTCACGGTGGTGCCATGCCGCGCCGCCAGCTCACGGGCCATGGCATGTACCTCAGGGTCTTTGATGTTCATGCCCATGGATGCTCACACCCCCACAAGGAGCCGAGCAGAAATCAACAATATTTCTACCTAGACCCCGATCTCGCCCAAAACGAAGATCACCTTCTTGTCACCATGAACAACAAGCCAAGGCGCTAACTTGACGCCATGGACGA
>NZ_JAGQCO010000081.1:0-6060 GCF_024346235.1 Cyanobium sp. BA5m-21 | reverse complement strand
AGGTCGCCATCGGGTCGGAGCTGAGCGCTTCCGTTGGCAATACAAGGCGTTGGCCTCCGTAGGTGAGCCCCACACAGGTGAGGCTGGCGTCGTCGCCCAGCAGGCTCCAGAGCACGGAGATCAGGTTGCGGTCGTAAGGCGCAGAACTCAGCTCCTCAGGACAATCGACGATCGAGCCCGGCTTCAAGGTGAGGTGCAGGCCACGCTCCCAGCTCAGGAAGGTCCCGTCATGGGTGGGGTAAAACCAGCAGGTGGTATTGCTCAGCTCGCTTAGCGCCACGCGATCGACGCACCGCAGGCAGGTTGGGTCCTCCGTATCGCCCTGGTAGACACCGAGCCAGTGGTGCCGGGGTTCGATCCGAACCACCAGTGCTGCGCAGAGCAACTGAGTGCCATCACTGCTGCGGCGTTGCTCCCCGGTAAGACGACCATCGAGGGGAAGCAGCCCCAGATCGGGATGCTCAGAGCCCCGGTTGAAGATCCGCAGAGCGAAACCAGTGGAGGGCCCTGCGGCCTGCGCTTGCTGCAGAACCTCATGAGAAGTGGTGGCGTCAGGCAGCTGTAGTGCCGGGGCTACCACAAAGATCAGCGGTGGGTTCATGGCTATAGCCGTGAGTCAGGGCAGTAGCTGGGGTGCCAATCCAACAAACGTGGCAGGGAGGCAGCAAAAGCCAAGGATGCTTGCATCAATTTCCCCCTACCGATTCGGTCCCTGTTGATCGAGGGAGGTGAGTCCAGAGGAAGAAGGCCAAAGCAACACGCCCGCTCATCCGCGGGCGTTGGAGTTGACGGTCACCGGGATGGCGCGCAGCTCGCCAGCGTCCAGTGAGGAGAAAGCAGGCTCAAGGTCATTGGTCGCGCTGAGGTCGTCGAGCACAGCCGGCACGATGCCGGCATCGAAGGAGAAGCGACCGGGGCCGTTGAACAGCAGGGCGAGGCTGCCGCCTAGATAGAGGACCACCAGCTCCAGCACATAGATGTTGAAGCCGGCTGTGGAGATGTGCTGATAGGCCGCCACCGTCATCGTGCCGCTGAGGGCCAGGGCACCCACGGGCGTAAGCAGGCCGAGGATCACCAGCCAGCTGCCAATCAGCTCCGAGAAGCCGGCGGCGTACGCGAAGAACAGCGGGAAGGGCAGGTGCAGCGAGGCCACATAGGTGTTGGCGAACTGCTGAGGATCGGCGAGCTTCTCCTGGCCGTGGTGAATCATCAGCCCGCCGATGCTCAGGCGCAGCAGCAGCAGACCGACGGAAGCCAGCAAACCTGGGCGCTGCAGGTAGGCGCGGACGGCAGGCGCCACTGCTGCGAGCCCAGCTAGAGGCGCAGACCTAGAGGCGGGAAAGTCAATTGCGACGAACCTGTTCATCGAGATGAACCAAAGGGCGACACAGGCGGCCATGAAGCCGCCGAACAGTTCGAGCAGGGTGTACGTGGACACGGGGTGGGAGGTCGTTTTCAAAAATCATGGCAAGCTTCATTAAGGAACGTGAAGCGCCACGGACATCCAGCCCAGCCTTGTCATGGCGGAACTTCCGGGCGGCGGCTCGGAGCCCCAGGCCTCACGGATGCTCCGCCCGCCCACCAGCATGTAACTAGTTCGTTACAAAACGATGACCACTGGCGAACTGTTCCTCGAGAGCCTGAGCTCCGGGGTAATCACCCAGGCTGAGATCGACTGGCTGCTGAGCCAGCAAGATCACTTTGCCAGGACTGAGCAGGCAGCTATGCAGCGGCTGGGCCGCCTGCTCGATCAAGGGGAGATCCAGGTGGGCTGCCGGGTAGCACCGCAGCCACATCTGCCGCTCCAGGCGCTGAACGAGTGGACCGACCCGCTCGAACCAAGGAACCGATCCTCCCTGGCCCTGGCCGCCTGACGACAAGTCGATAGGAGGGGCGTTTCCAGTTTTTCCGACAGGATCGCCCGTCCATCAGCGCTGAAAGCCAAAAGGCTCAATTGTGCGCCTAACCGCCAGAATTTAAGCTTGCAACGGCCCCTTTTAGCTACAGAGTATTTGCAGCATAGATATATGAAATCCTCTTGAAAAGGGAGAGGCAGTATAAATACTTGGACAACATTTTCGTGAGTGGCAAGCAGCAAGCATGAAACATCCCATCCCTTTGCAACTGTCTCGCAGCCTGCTGGATGCCGCTGGAATATCAGTTTCGTTGCACAATCTTGAGAGAATACCTACCAAAAACAAACTTCTAATTGTCAGCAACCATCGCAGCCTGCTTGATGCTCCACTGCTGATGACGGCGATCGGCCGCCCTGTGCGATTCGCCTGTCACTATTACATGAGTCAAGTGCCGCTACTGCAGCAGGCAATTGCCTTGATGGGCGCCTTTCCGCTCGAGGCAGATCAGAGAAGGCAGGCATCGTTCTTCCGGCAGTCGGCCAGGTTTCTGCAAGCCAATCAGGTGGTGGGCGTGTTTCCTGAGGGTGCGGATCCGATGGTGAAGACCAACGCCCCTCAGCAGCTCAGCCCGTTCTACAGGGGTTTTGCCCATTTAGCCCTGAAGGTGCCGGTAGATGGCCTAGCGATCCTGCCGATTGCCATTGCTTCAAGGGAGGAAAAACGGGGAAAGCTTGCCCCGCTTGCCTTGTTTCGGCGCTTTGATCCATCAGAAGCACTGTTTCAACGCGATGGCTGGCATTCTGCAATCCTCTATCGGCATGTTGATGTTCTCTTTGGCCATCCTCTGCTGATCGACGAGAGTTGGAAATCTCGGTATCGAGGTAGCGGCGGAGCTACTACAGCGCGAGAGCTCACCCAAGCCTGTTGGAGCCAGATCGCTGAATTGTTGGCCCGCTGATGCTTATTAGTACTCCTTGATCATGATCGCCACCCCGAAGTCTTTGCGGCTCCTTGCTTGTACACCCGTAACGGCATCACGACCGCTGTTTGTCTTTTTGCCGGGCATGGATGGCAGTGGTGCGTTGCTGCAACCACAGGTTGCTGGACTCAGCACTGGCTTTGACATTCGTTGCTTGTCTATTCCTCCAGACGACCTCAGAGGATGGGAAGAATTGACCGAGCATGTCGCCGCACTGATCCAGATGGAGCAGCAACGGCATCCTGGGCGAAAGACCACAATTTGTGGTGAATCGTTTGGTGGTTGTTTGGCGTTGAGATTGATCACACGCTTTCCGAAGCTGTGTGACCAACTGATTCTGATCAATCCCGCCTCCTCAGCTCAGCGTCATCCCTGGATCGGTGCCTGCAGCTCTTTGACTCAGCTGCTGCCCACGCCGATCTACCAGCTCTCCACCTTCAGTCTGTGCAATCTGCTGATTGCATCCCATCGGGTCAGCAGGCACAGGCGGCATCAGCTGCTGGCCGCCATGCAGGCTGTGAGGCCTCAAAGCGCTGCCTGGAGATTGGCATTGCTTAAACAGTTCCGCCTGGAGGATCTGCCCCTGGATCGCGTGCGTCAGCCTGTTTTAATCCTGGCCTCAGAAGCGGATCGACTCCTGCCTTCTCAACGCGAAGCGAAGCGATTGGCACGCTTTCTTCCAGACACCACAATCGTTCAGCTTCCGAATAGTGGGCATGCCTGCCTTTTGGAGAATCAACTCAATTTGTCTGCCATCCTCAAGTCGCAGGATCTGTTTTCTGATCTGCCGGCGTCCACGTTGCCAATAGACGCGCCAGCCCAGGCGGCTGCAGCCCTCTGGTAGCCCGGTCGCGTGGTTGAAGCCTGCGACACAGGAATTGGAATCATGCGGGAAACCGGCCGCGCCTGGCGTTACCACTGCTTAACATTTCGAAACATTGCATCAAGGCCATGCTGGATTGTGACCTCAGTCGCCAGTTCGTTGTTGAGACCCAGGCAAGAGCCATCGATGCCTGCAACGACGTGGACGAGCTCAGGCGCATCGCCAAAACGTTGCTGACGGCTTGGCATCTGCAGACCGACATGACGCGGCACTTTGGCGCCCAAGCTCTGGGCATCACCCCTCCATCGCCATAAGCCTGTCCACCTTGGCGGTGGGTGGCTCAACGTCGTGGGCCAAGTCGACGCCGTACGCGCTTCCCTACTGCGGCGTGTCAGTCGTGTAGCGGTGATCAACTGCCTGGAAGTGCCTTGGCGGTTTATCGGCACAATTTCACCGGCGTTTGCACAAGCTCCCGCCTCCTGAACCCGCCGACTGCTGGTGATCTGCCCCATCGCCATGGGGCTCTGTCCATTTATGCAGCTCAAACCGCGGCTGCGGGGCTGACTTGGTCAGACCTACGAAAGGGTGCTGCAGCGCCGGATGGGTCTATTGATCACTGCGGTGGCGATGCAGATTCTGGTGAACGGACCAGAGGCTGTTTCCCGATCCTGGCCCGAGAGGGGCTGGGAATGGCAGAGAATGAGCCAGGCCAGTTCCTGATTACTCTCCAACGCCATGCCTGCTGATGTGGTGATCGGGGGGACAACGCTGCGATTGGCAAGGCGAAGCGATGTCGCCGTTGCCCTGCGTGTGGCAGCCCATTTCCAGCGCCGCATCGCTGAGGACGACTGGCGCCCCTATCAGAGCAGAAAGGATGCGGTACGGGTCTGGACCCGGCTGGGCGGCATCCGCATTCAGGTGATGGAAGCGCTGAGCCTGTTGAACGAATCCTGAAGCTCTGCTGCGCCCACAGCACAAGGGCATTACGGGCACGCAGGGCAGGTCGGCTGAGAGCCAGGGTCTGCTGGTTCCTGAGCTCACCAGATGCCTGGCAGCAGCCTGGCGCTGCACTGCTGCCAGGCGCTGAATTCCGGGTATTTCGCTGCCATCTGCTTCTCCTTCTCGCCGATGCGCTGCAGGTAGATCAGCAGCACCAGAGCCGGCACCAGGTAGGCCCAGATGTTGCCGGCCACCACCGCGAAGCTCAGGTAGCGCAGCAGATCGCCCAGGTAGTTCACATGGCGCACGCGCCGCCAGATGCCATCGCTCACCAGGCCAGCCCCCATCGCCTTGGCGGTGGTTTTCTGCGCATCGGCGCTGGCGTTGATCAGGCTGCCGAAGCTGAATAGAACCAGTGCCAGGGCCACGGCGACCTGGGATATAGGCACGGGATTGAGAAAGGCCAGCAGCCCCGGCAGGCTGTAGAGCACGCCGATGAACAGCAGGGCGAAGCCAAAGCTCACCACCCCTACGCGCTCGTTGAACAGTTGGCGGGCCCGCTCGGGGAAAAGCCACTGCTCCAGCAACCACCAGAGGCAGTAGCTGATGTGCAGGCTGAGGTAGAGCACCTGGCGCATGTCCTGCACCCCGATCACTGCCGCCAGCACCAGCAGCAGCACAATCGTGAGCGCCTTGGCGGTGTTGATTGCCGTGAGTTGGCTCCAGCCCATTAACACAACCGCGGTGGCGTCACCCTACCGGCGCGTTCAGTTGGGCCAGGGCCGCGGTGGCTGTGCAGGCCACGCCATCCTCAGCGGCGAGCACCTGGTTCATCACAGGCTCCAGCGCCGGGGCGACTTAAACCGCCATGGCTGGCGATCAGGCTTGTGCGGACCGACGTCGCTGTATGGCGACAAACGCAGCGCCACCGCCCGCCAGGAGTAGCCCACCGCCGATGGCCAGAAACACCAGGGTCTGGAGCAGCAGCAGGAAGATCTCGAGCGCCGAACCAGCCACGATTTGAATTCTGGCCTTTATCAGCAGGGTGAGCAGCAACAGCACGGTGCCTTTAAGAGCCAATACCTGGGCTGTAGTGAACAGGCAGAAGGGATTGAAAAGCACGGCGAGAGTAAGAGCTTGTCCCATCGTGGCGGGTGATAGATCGAGGTAGTGCACCCAGCCAACAAAAAAGCCCCCTTATTCAAGGGAGCTTTTGGGATTCCGTATTACCCAGCCGTAGCTGGGCTGTTGACTATCAACCTATTGCAGGTGCGGTTAGTGCCACGGGTGTGGCAGTAGCTGCTGCAAGGTCAAGCGGGAAGTTGTGAGCGTTGCGCTCGTGCATCACTTCCATACCCAGACCAGCGCGGTTCAGAACGTCTGCCCAGGTGTTCACCACACGGCCTTGGCCGTCGAGGATCGACTGGTTGAAGTTGAAACCGTTGAGGTTGAAGGCCATCGTG
>NZ_JAGQCO010000080.1:0-6068 GCF_024346235.1 Cyanobium sp. BA5m-21 | reverse complement strand
ACCAGTGCTTCTTGGGGAATCGGGTGGACAATTTTTGGGGCCCCCAGTGTGTCTCGTGCTCCAGAGTGATCCTCATTCCACTCCAGCTAGATGTATGTAGGGGGGTCTTTTTTTGTACACCCTATTCTCTTAAAAGCTAGTCACTGACTGGAAAGAGGGGGTGGACATTTAGGTGGACACCTTGGTGGACAGAAGGTGGACATGGGGTGGACCGTTTCATCGCACCACCCTGATCGCTTTGCAACCATCCAGAAGAAGCACCAATCCGTGGCTTTGGAGCATCGTGGCAATTTGCTTTAGCTCCTCCAATGTCGGACGACTGCGGTGTGGCCATCCTTTTCGGAGAGTAGCTAGCGAAACCCCTTGCTTTGCGAACTTTCCTTGGCGCTTTCTTGCCATCTCAAGGAGTCGATCTGCCTGCTCAAGCCTTGGATTGGCGGCTCGCTCTTGCAGTTGTACTGCTCGTGTCTTGCCTGCCATCACCAAATTGGTTGCTAGCTGGAGCGACCGAGCGCTTACAACCGTGACCTTATTTATGTATCCCCTTTCCACTCGTTCTTCTTGACCAGTCGCCAGTCGCATGAAGTGGATAGCTGCAGACACCCTCAACACTTGTCCTGGACCCTTTGCCCACAATGCCTCTACTTCCTCACTGTTGGCCTGTAGGGACAATTCCTCCAACTGATCAAAAAGTTTCTTGAATAGCTCCTCCGCATCTAGCGACAACAAGTAAGTGCTACTTGACTCCTCAAGTGCGGCCAGGTACAGATCACCAATGTGATCCTTCAACTTGTCAGTCTGTTCATCCGGCTGGATCAACTCACGTTTAAGCCTTGGCAGATGAACGAAAAGTGGCCTGCTATTAAAACCATTGGCATTGCCGGCTTCCAGCTGCTCAAGGAACACCCTCGGTTGGATACCCCCGATCACGCTGAGCTTTCCGCAACGAACCTCACGTGATTTTTTTGAATCAGCAAACACGTCGTTGGAGTAGGCACCGTCATAGCTCGATAACCAAAATTCGACGTCCCCAACACTGGCACCACCGTCATCAGCCATTTGCTTGAGCCAACCATTTAATTCATCTCGTACTAAAAGACCCGGTACCTCGTCGCCATGTTCGGCAAGATCTGCCCGAATCCCTTGGGTAGTTGGCGCGGTATAGATCAAATTTCGCTTGCGGAATGCAGGAACATCCTCACCCGCATCACTGGAAATCCTTCGGCAATCCATTTCCCGCTTATTCCAAGCATCAATTGCGCTGATCGGCTTTGCCATCGGGAAGTTGATCAGCATGTTGAGCAGTACGGACTTGGCGGTTCCGCTAACGCCAATTAGGAAAAGCCACACTGCTGGAATCTCTACCATCGACCATCCCTTGATGCGGAGAGCAGGGGGCAACATCGCGGCCACCCCAGCCATCACTGTCATCACGATGGCCTCATCACTGAACTTCAACCCTTCTCTTAGGACGCGAAACATTGGCAGCCAATCAGCTGGAACGTAATCAGCAAGGGAAATAGTGGGAGGCTCACCACGAAGAAGAAGGGCTTCGAGCGCATCGGTGAGGTCCTGACGCCGCTCAATCTCAAGACGGCACTGTTCAGCAAACTTGGCCAAGCCAATTTGGTTATAGCCCTTGGGTTGCTGGTTGATCAACTCCTGGATTTCTGTCGCGTTAGCACCTTCATCAACCAACTGGCGAATTTTGGTATGGGCATCTTCTTGGTGAAGCTTCAGACCCACTTCAGCGGTAGTTCCCCAAGGCACCCTCCCAACGCGTGCAAGCTCTATCCTTGCCAGGAACTCCGTAATAGGTTCGTCATACTCAGCCCGATTAAATGGCTTGATGATATTTGCCCAATCTTCCAGGCTGCATTCACTGGGTCGCTCCAATTGATCCTTAGGCAACAACCACATAGCCGCTTCCTGATGATATCCCTGCTTCTTAAGCTCTTCAGATCGACGCTTATCCTGGATATTATGCCGTCCTGATTGGATGCATCCATCGGGATCAATATGCTGTTCAAGCTCGTTCCATATAGTAAAAATTTCAAGAAAACGGCTCCTCGGTATAACAGTAAGCAGCATATCGAACTCCATCCACAGCCAGGTGGCCTTGCTAGCCAGATCACCATCGATACTTTCAATAGATTCGCTTTCACTGCTGCCCAACCCTTGCCAAGGCTTAGGTTCATATTTATCGCTATCGTCATCGTGTCGAAATCGAAAGCGATCGTACTGCTGCCATCCCTCCCACAGCACGTTCTTTGCCTCTTTGACCCATCGATCAACATCGATCACTAGTGATTGCTCGCATACTTCTGGCTCGGACTCCAATGATGACTCGGACTGAATTTCCTTAAGGCGATCTAGCTGATCCCAAAGCCACTCTGCTCGATGATCGATTGGTGGAAGTTCATCATCTTCAGGGGTATCATCTGGCAGATCAAACCACTCCTGCAACAGCTGTTCAGCATGCGAGCGCTGGTCGATCCAATTTTCAATGGCGCCAAGCTGCTGGAGCTTCCCAATGGCAGCAAAAATCTCTTCAACCGATCGAGACCCCTCATTGGGGGTTAAAATGGCTTGGTTCATGTGCGGCTTCCTCCTAGGAAGTTGTTTGTGATGGACGGAAGCAGGGCCTGGGCGTGAAGAACTTCAGCCCTGCTTCCGTGTGAGCAGTTTTCAGCAGACAGAATCAATATCTCCCCAACCAAGTGACTTAGCACCCGCTGAGATCAGCAAGCGAGCCAGCTCCGAGGAACTGGATTCCAGCTGGATTGCCTTGACCGCCAAATTGGCAAGCATCGGCTTAGAAACACGAAGCGATAACGGCTGATTAACAGCCAAATACCGCTCACGATCTCTCCTTTCAGTTAAAACCTGCATTGGCATACCTCCTGGCTAAGTATAGCAGTGTATGCATATAAATTGGAAACATAGGGGACTAGATAGTCTTAATATTTCTACTGTTAAACAGTAAAGCTGCTACGTCAATTGCGGAGTCACTTCAACACTCCTGTCCATCCGGCCATTGCGACCCGCACGGCAGCTATTGACCACAAGCGAGGACTGGTGCGATGGGGGCCAGATGCAATGAAGTGCTCCCCGGCGCGAAGATAGCCGTCGCGACAACGCCTATGAAGAGTGTCGCGACTGATCTGCAAGACAAAAACAGCTTCGTTGGTCCGAAGCCACTCGCCTGTGTGAATCTGATTTGGGATTGCCATGGCACTGGGTCAGTCCCTCTTTTCCGCCTTTTAACTCGCGGAACGGGAGGGTTTGCCTGAGGAGCGCCATGGGTGGGCCGTCATCTCAACATTAGCCCGAATCTGCCAATTGCGTCAACTTGCGACAGCGCATGGCTGCTTCCATCGCGCTGTCGATTGTTGCCTCGTCGGTCCACCTTCCGTAATGCCGCGAGTGAGTCTCGACAGAGTGGCCCATCAGGGCTGCAGCCACTCGCGCACTCAGCCCATATGCCTGGTGCGCTCGCAGGGCATACCCGTGCCGGAATCCGTAGCAGGTAGCTCCTGAGGTGGCCAGATCTATCCATGCCTGTTGCCGGCTTAGATAACGACGAGCCGCATCAGCCACCCCACCTCCAAACGGTGGCAAGGCCTCACCCGCCTCGATTCGTTCGCGCAACCTCCACTCGACTTCCCACTCAGGGTGCAGGGCTCGGAGCTGGCGTGGCCTCGTCGATCCCCCGCCACTCCGTTTTATGTAGTCGCACCACAGGCCTCCGGCTGGTTCCATGCGCAGGTGCAGCAATTCGACTGGCCGTAGGCCGTAGGCAGACATCAGCTGAAAGGCGTAATTCCACCTCTGCCCTGCCGTGTCCTGCGGCAGACCATTGAGCAGGCCAAGGATCTGATCGTCGTTAAGGGGTACTCCGTCCACTCGCCCGGCTCGTTGTTCACCGACGTAGCTCTTCAGGCTGGGGGGTGGGGTCCAGCGATCAGCTTGCAAGAGATCGTTTTCGACCCCCCAGCGGCACATTGCGGCGAGATGCTGCAAAACCACCTGGCGACGGCGGGACCCCGGCGGCCATGCCTCTCCGGCCAGGGTTAACAGCGACTTGGCGTCAACTGCCTTGTCAGCGACAACCTGAAGACGCTTCGCCGATTTCCCGTAATCGACAAGCCAGGTGCTGTCTTTGATCTGGCCGGTCCGATGGACCTTGTAGACCCCGAACGCTTCCCACGCGGCCAATAACTCCAGTCCGACGGGGGCGATGCCACGTTCAGGTGGGGGAACGGCTTTACCACGGATCACCTCTAGTGCCTGGCGCAGGGTGAGGCCCATAGCAAGCTGTTGGGCTACGCGCTCCACAACCTCCTGTATGTGGCGAGCCTGCCCTGGCACCCACAAGAAGGGAAGAACAGCTGTTCCTCTGGTGCCGTCGGCATATCGGACATCAAGCTTCGCCTTGCCGCTTTGTTCCCCCAATCGGTAAGCAGGACCAACGGTGCTCTTCAGCTGTGCCCTTAAGCCCTGCACCCATGGCGGGGCGTCGGATCGACGGGTCATGGGGGCCCTGCGGCGCTAGTGACAGAAAAGTGACGAGCTAGTGATATCCAAGTGATATCCAGCCACTACATGCTGCCATTTGCCCCTGCCCGCTACAAGCCCCAAACCCGTTGGCACAGCAAGAATCCAGTGCTGGCCAGTAATCCACTACTATGACGAAGGAACGGGGCGTGGCGCAGCTTGGTAGCGCGGGTGCTTTGGGAGCACTAGGTCGCAGGTTCGAATCCTGTCGCCCCGATTGACTTTTCACCGATAGGCCGCTGACCCTGCGGTCAAATTGCGGTCAAACTGGCACCGCGGTCAATGACCGCAACATGTCAGTCGCCATCAGGCAAGCAGCGATTGTTGAGGTCCGAGCGGCGTCCGCGAGGATCAACCCATGAATCCTGCTGATAGGGCTGCTCCTCGGTTGATCGATGGTCCAGCTGACGCTCTTGGCACCGTTGTGCTGGCCCATGGGGCCGGTGCACCGATGGATAGCCCCTTCATGGCTGCTATTGCCAGCGGCCTGGCGCAACACGGCTGGCGGGTGCTGCGCTTTGAATTTGCCTACATGGCACGGCAGCGCTTCCTTGAGCGCCGCCAAGGGCCCGATCGAATGCCCGTCTTGCAGCAGGCCCTCCGCCAGCAGGTGCAGCTGGAGAGGCAGCTCAATCCAAACCTGCCCCTGTTTATTGGCGGCAAGTCGATGGGCGGCCGGGTAGCGAGCCTGCTGCTAGATGAGCTTGCAGCCAGCTATGGAGTGAAGGGTTGCCTTTGCCTTGGCTATCCCTTCCATCCCCCAGGCAAACCGCTGCAGCTACGCACCGAGCACCTGGCCACCCTGCAGACGCCAGCACTGATCTTGCAGGGCGAACGCGACAGCTTTGGGCGCCGTGAGGAGGTTGACTCCTACAGCCTCTCGCAACAGATACAGCTGCGCTGGATACCTAGTGGTAACCACAGCTTTAAGCCCACCCGCAGCTCTGGTCTGAGCGAGGCGGAGAACTGGACGACAGCTGTGGAATTCAGTGATCACTTACTACGGCTGCTGCTGGGTTGATGGGGTTCGGATGCAAGTCGCAGGTGAATCATCACTGGCGTTATCCGGAGAAGCCGAACCTGGCAGCCAGGCAGTAAAACCAGATTTCTAGTACCCACCAAACTCTCTTGGCCATGTCAGGCGAATTGATCACCTTTGTATTATTTGTTGAGCCAGATTGACTTGATGCGGCCATTTCAGCGGCTGATCTTGTAACTCGGAAGCGAGCGCTTATTCGAGAATCCACCCAGCAGCTCTCGCCTCAAAAGCATCGCCCAATTCGAAAGTGTGGTGCGTGAGGTTGGCCTCGATGCCCGGCACCTTGAGATCTATAGGCGGGTCGCCAGCAGCGGCATCCGCTGCATTTATGGACTCGTCTATGACGAGCAAACCAGTGGACTACTTAATGATGCAGGACGGGTGAAAGGCAGTTACGGGGCAGCAGCTGTTGTCCGGTCATGGTAGCGCCCCTCTGAGTGGTGTAACTCAGGAGGTCCTGTGACCCTCTCCG